>DATKWZ010000009.1 GCA_035529315.1 Anaerolineae bacterium | reverse complement strand
TCTATTAAAAGTCAACTATGAAGTGATATTATTTTTTATGGGACTATTTATATTGGTAGGCGGACTGGAGCATACCGGGGTTGTAAAGACAATTGCAGGCTATATTACAGGTCATTTTGAAGGTAATCATATGGGACTTTTAAGCGCACTTGTCTGGGGTTCCGGTATTGCCAGTGGATTTATTGATAATGTGCCCTTTTCACTTTCTATGGCATATATCCTGGAAAACATTGTAAAGTTTGCGGGGGTTCCGGCACTGTCAATAATGGTCTGGGCAACCTCACTGGGTGCGGATATGGGAGGTAATTTTCTTCCCATAGGAGCTTCGGCAAATGTGGTAGCATATACTACGATGGAAAAAAGAGGTCAATCAATCGGGTGGGTAAATTGGATGAAACTTTCAATACCGGCTACACTAATTGCTCTTACTATTTCCAATATTGGAATTTATATTAAATATATTACCGGGTTTTTTTAATTATTACTCTATAAGTCATCTTTTTTAATGGATATTTAAATTTTCATCTTTTCCGGTCTTACGAGGTTTTTATTAGATAAAAATTAATGATGAGTGATACTGTTTGAAAAAAAATGAAAAATCATTATAATAGGTTTCTGCGGTAAGAAAGTTAATTGCAAATTTTCTAATACAACGCGGGGTGGAGCAGCATGGTAGCTCGTCGGGCTCATAACCCGAAGGTCATAGGTTCAAATCCTATCCCCGCTACCACCTTCTTTTCAAAAACATCCCCTTTTACCCAAATACTGCGTCAGATTCAATTTTTCTACCTTAATATAACTATAAATATTGTTAGCTTTTTTGTATTGATATTTTATCAATAATTAATTACTTATAAACAATATTTTTTTATATGTTTATAATATCGGTTTTTTAAACATAATAATATATGGTTTTTTGTTATAATTTTATATTTTTTATTTAATAAAACAGGTAGGTTAAAAAGTTATTATAGTTATAAACACACATTAAAAATAATCTTTTATAACTTAATATAGGAATAAGGATATGAAGTTTACTATTAACAAGACGGATATATTGGATGTATTATCGAACATTCAGGGTTTAACAGGACATAAAAGCAGCCTGGCTATTACTGAAACAGTTTTAATACAAACAATAGATTCCGGTATAAAAATTGCCGCTACTGATCTTGAAACAGGATTTATAGGAGAATACCCTGCAAAAGTGAACTCACAGGGAACAATAGCTATTAATGCAAGAAAATTATATGAGATAGTAAAAGAATTTCCAACCAATGAAATAAATATTAATGAAATAGACAATCATTGGGTGGAAATCGGAAATAATAAGATTAATTATCATATAGTTGGAATGAATCCCGACGATTTTCCTGAAATTCCGTTAATAGAGGATATTTCTTTTTTTAAAATCAAATCAGCGGCTCTTAAAAAAATGATAGATAAAACCCTTATTATAGGTGTTGCTACAGATGACAGAAGAGTCCATATTAATGGAATATATTTTGAAAAACTAAAAAACAACAATCAAAATACACTCAGGATGGTTTCCACGGATGGCAGCAGGCTTTCGCTGGCTGATTATATTCCAGAGTCTGACGCAGGCAAATTTGAAATACCATTAGAGCCGGGTATTATTATTCCTAAAAAGGGTTTAACTGAAGTAAACAGGTTTCTTGATCCAAAAGGCGATGTGCAGATAGGAAATAAAGACAACCATTTTATTGTTAAAAAAGACACGGAAACTATTATAATAAGACTTCTTGAAGGTGAATTTCCAAAATATAGTGAAATTATTGACAAAGGAGATTCAAATATAATTACTATTGATAGAAAAATGTTTCTAAACATGTTGAAAAGAATGTCTATATTATATTCTGATAGTTATAAAGGGGTGGTGTTTAATTTTCAGAAAGATAAAATAATAATTACCGCCACCAATCCTGATTTAGGTGAATCAAAAGAGGATATGGACATAGATTATAAAGGGAATACAATTGAGACAGCATTTAATCCAAAATTCTTTATAGACACATTAAATGTAATTAATGAGGATAATATTGTTTTAAATATAATTGATGAACAGAAACCATGTTTTATTGAGGGAAAAGAGGATAAACAGTTTTTAAGTGTTATTATGCCGATGAGAATTTAATGGAAAATATTTACGATGAAAGCAGTATAGATGTACTTGAAGGCCTTGAAGCTGTGAAATTGAGGCCTTCAATGTATATCGGGAATGTGGATGTTGAAGGTCTTCATCATCTTGTTTATGAGATTATTGACAACAGTATTGATGAAGCCATGGCCGGATATTGTGATTTAATTAAGGTCACTATCCATACAGATAACAGTATCAGCGTTGAAGATAATGGCAGGGGTATTCCTGTTGGTATTCATAAAACCGAAAAAGTGCCTGCTGTTGAGGTTGTTTTAACAAAGCTTCATGCAGGAGGAAAATTCGATAACGATTCTTATAAAGTGTCCGGCGGGCTGCATGGTGTTGGAATATCGGTTGTAAATGCTCTTTCAGCAGTTTTTGAAGTAGAAATATATAAAGACAACAAAATTTATTATCAAATATATAAAAAAGGGATAAAGAATAGCGAGTTAAGTATAACAGGAAATACAGATAAGAAGGGCACCAAGATTCATTTTTCTCCTGATCTTGATATTTTTAATACAAATAATTTCATATATGAAATACTTAACAGAAGAGTCAGGGAGCTTGCTTTTTTAAATAAAGGCTTAAATATAACTATTGAGGATGAACGTTCCGATACAAAAGAAAGTTTTTTTTACGAAGGAGGAATAGTCTCTTTTGTTGAATATCTTAACAGGAGACACACATCCCTTCACAAGCCTATATTTATTCAAGGAGAAAAAAATGATGTTCAAATTGAAATAGTAATACAATATAATGATACTTTTAAAGAAAATATATTTTCCTTTGCAAACAATATTAATACAGTAGAGGGTGGTTTTCATTTAATCGGATTTAAGGCCGCCCTTACGCGTACATTAAATCAGTATACATCCACAGCAAACCTGCCTAAAAACCTTCATGTAAAAATTAGCGGTGATGATGTTCGGGAAGGATTGACCGCAATAATAAGCATCAGAATAAAGAACCCTCAATTTGAAGGACAGACAAAAACCAAATTAGGCAACAGTGAAGTAAAGGGACTTGTTGAATCTCTTGTTAATGAAAAGTTAAGTATGTTTTTAGAAGAAGATCCTTCTATTGCTAAAAAGATTATAGAAAAAGCGGTTGATGCTGCAAGGGCGAGAGATGCCGCAAAACGGGCAAGGGACCTGGCAAGGAAACAGGGATCATTGCTTGATTCAACACTTCCCGGCAAGTTGGCTGAGTGCCAATTTTCAGAACCTTCAGAAAGAGAACTCTTTATTGTAGAGGGTGATTCCGCCGGTGGCAGCGCAAAACAGGGTAGAGATAGAAAGTTCCAGGCTATTTTGCCGTTAAAAGGGAAGATATTAAATGTTGAAAAATCCCGTTTTGATAAAATTTTGCGCAGCGAGGAAATTAGAAATATAATTACCGTGCTTGGCACAGGGGTCGGGAAAGAAGAATATAACATTGAAAACATTAGATATCATAAGATAATTATTATGACTGATGCCGATGTTGACGGTTCTCACATAAGAACTCTTTTATTAACACTCTTTTATCGACAGATGCCCAATATAATCGAGAAAGGATATTTGTATATTGCTCAGCCCCCATTATTTAAGTTAGGTAAAGGAAAATCAGCGGTTTATATTAAGGATGAGACCAGTTTTAATGATCATGTTTTAAAACGGGCTTGTAATAATAAAAGTGTAAAAATTGCAAAGGATGAAAAAACACTGTCCGAACATAATCTTTATCTTTTTTTATGCGATCTTGCAGAATATTTTGAAAACATGTCAAAACTTGAGTCCCGTGGTATAAAACAGGATTTTGTTGAGTTGTTGATAAAACAAGGGGTTGAAAACATAAAATTTTTAAAAGACAAACAGCAAATGACATATCTCAACGACCAGTTGTTAAAAGATGGTTACAGTGTTGGTGGGCCGATCTGGAATCAGGAAAGAGATATATATGAAATTATGGTTAGCCTTAAAGACAGTATACATCAGGATGTTTTGGCAACAGCCATATCAGACAGGGAAATAAAACCGGTTAAAATCGGCAGAGGATTTGTGTGTTCGTCGGATTATCAGAGATGTCTTGTTGCAGGAAAAAATATATTAAAATTTAATTACCCTCCGTTTTTGATCTTTAATAATGACAAAACAGGTACCGATGTTGTTAAAAAGGACAAAAAAGATCTTTTATCCTTTTTAATAGAAGATGGCAAGAAAGGTCTGGCTGTTCAGAGATATAAGGGTCTTGGCGAAATGAATCCAGGCCAGCTATGGGAGACTACCATGGATCCCAACAACAGAGCTTTGCTGCAGATAAAGATTGATGATGTGGTCGAAGCGGATGAAATTTTTACAATCCTTATGGGAGAAGAGGTTGAGCCGCGAAGAGAGTTTATTCAAAACAATGCGCTTAATGTCAGCGTACTCGACATATGAAAAACAAACATATTATTATTAATAAAAGCCTTACAGAAATCAATTCTTAGCCACAGACACACACTGACGAACATAGATATTCATTGAAGAAACCGTGAACTTTGAACCGATAAATGTGAATAGCTACAACACGATGTTTTAAAAAGAAATATTGTTCGGGGTTCTTGGAAAGGGTATGACATCCCTGATATTGGTTGTGCCTGTTAAAAACATCAGCAAACGTTCAAAACCCAGGCCAAATCCACTGTGGAAAGCAGAGCCGTATTTTCTGGATTCGATATACCACCAGTAATCCTTTTTTAACAATCCCTGTTTGTCCATCCTTGCTTCAAGAATATTCAGCCGTTCTTCGCGCTGGCTTCCGCCTATTATCTCCCCTATTTTCGGCACAAGAACATCCATGGCGGCAACGGTTTTATTATCGTCATTTATTCTCATATAAAAAGGCTTTATGTCTTTGGGATAATCATAGACAATCACAGGGTTTTTAAAATAGTGTTCGGTAAGATATTTTTCGTGCTCGGACTGCAAGTCTTTGCCGAAGCCTGCCTCAAACTCAAAATCTTGTCCTGATTTACTTAAAATCTTCACAGCCTCTTTGTATGAAAGCCTTGTAAAACCGGACGAGATTAAACTTTCCAGTGTTGTCATAAGGTTTTTGTCAACATACTTTGCAAAAAGTTCCAGATCAGCCCCGCATTCATCCATTACATATCCTGTCAGATATTTCAAAAATTCTTCGCTCAAATCCATGGCGTCGTTTAGATCGCTAAAGGCCATCTCAGGTTCAACCATCCAGAATTCAGCAACATGCCTGCTTGTATTTGAGTTTTCAGCTCTGAAAGTCGGGCCGAACGTATAAACATCGCCTAATGCCAGGGCAAACATCTCTGCTGAAAGCTGTCCAGATACCGTCAGATTTGTTGCAGCGCCGAAAAAATCGAGCGAAAAGTCGGTTTTTCCATCCTTTTTTGGAACATTATCTAAATCCAGCGTGGTTACCTTAAACATTTCCCCGGCACCTTCGCAGTCAGAAGCGGTTAAAGCCGGAGTATGAATATATTTAAAGCCTCTGTCTTTAAAGAATTTATGTATTGCAAAGGACAGCTCCGATCTTATACGAAAGATAGCTCCGTATTTGTTGGTTCTTGGTCTTAAATGAGCGATGGTTCTTAAAAACTCGTCGCCATGCCGTTTTTTTTGCAGCGGGAATGTATCAGGGGCAAAGCCGAGTATTTCCATACCATCTGCTTTTAACTCCCATCTTTGTCCTTTTCCCTGAGATTCCATTAAGGAACCGGTTACACTTACCGCCGATCCTGTTGAAATCTTTGTTATTTCTTCATAATTAGCAAGGGAGCTGTCTGCAACCACCTGTATGTTTTTAAGGCATGACCCGTCGTTAATTTCTAAAAAGGAAAAGCCCTTTGAATCACGCCGGGTTCTGATCCACCCCATTATAATTACATTACCTATGGGTTTGTCTGACTTTAAAAGATTTAATATTCTAATGCGCTTCATCTTATCGGATAATCCCCATTTAAAGTGTCTTTTTTTACCACAGAGATCGCTGAGAACACAGAGCTTTTTTGCTAAATAAACCTCTGCGCCCTGGTTTATGGCGAGTTTTTCGCCTAATGCCCGGGGCGTGTATGACAACGGTAGCGATTGCCGGTTTTTGTAGGAGCCCATTCCCTCATTCGGCTCTTCGTAATGAACAACATGAAAAGACAATCATTATAATTTTATGGTTATATAATAGCTTTGATCGCCGCGCTGCAATAAAAGGACTACCGATCTTTTATTGCGGTATTTTACAACCGCTTTTTCAAAATCCTTTACGCTGCTTACAGCCATTTCATCAATTTGCCGTATTATATCACCGGGTTTTACCCCGATACGTGCCAGATGGGATTGACCGTTAATTGATGAAATCACCACACCTGTTTTTTCGGATGTTTTATATTGAAAACGTTTTGTTAAAGACAGGTTTTCAACCTTTACCCCAAGAAGTTTGAAGCCAAGTTCCATGGCCAGCTTTTCAGGGAACACATCGGCTTTTGTTGAAACACTAATTACTTTGTTGTTTCGCCAGAGCTTTATTTTGATCATATCCCCCTTGGCATAATTTTTCATGGCTGTATGGTAATGCTCAATCGAAGGGGTGCTCCTGGAGCCGACAGACAGGATAATATCACCGTCCTGGATGTCTGCTTTATTACCGGGCCCTCCACTTGAGACCTCTTTGACAACCACACCCTTGTGTTCAGGAGCTTTCAGGTATTGGGCAAGCTTTTTATCAAGATTCTGCACAGTTATGCCAAGCCATATTTGAACAACCTCTCCGTATCGAATAAGGTCTGACACAATCCTTTTTGCCTTGTTAATGGGTATGGCAAAGCCTATTCCCTGGGCTTTTGCATAAATTGCAGTATTAATGCCGATAAGTTCGCCGTTTATATTAAGCAGGGCTCCTCCGCTGTTGCCGGGATTAATGGATGCGTCTAACTGTATAAAATCATGATAAACAGCGTTGTCTGTCCTGATGCTTCGGTTTACTGCGCTTATAACCCCTGTTGTTACTGTGTTGGAAAATCCGAACGGGTTTCCTATGGCTATAATAGTTTCCCCTATCATAAGGTCGTCGGAGCCGCCCATTTCTATAGAGGGAAGAGAATCTTTTGATGATATTCGCAGCACCGCCAGATCGGAATCAGGATCAGTGCCTATAATCCTGGCATCAAATTTCCGTTCATCATTTAAAACAACCGTTATGCTTGTGCTTTTTGCAAGCACGTGCGCATTTGTGAGAATAAGGCCCCGTTTTCCATCAATAATAACTCCTGATCCAAGGCTTGTTCTTTTGTGTTGCTGTTCAAAACCAGGGTCAAAAAAGTCTTTGAAAAAGGAATCAAACAAAGGATCCATCATGAATCCGGAGAAAGGATTGGTGCGCCCGCGAACCTCATATTCCGAATTTATGTTCACAACCGCGGGGCTGACCTTGCGCACAGCCCTGACAACAGGATTTTCCCGTTCATATTCCGCTGCAGAGCATGGAAATGAAATGATTAGTATTGCAATAAAGGCTATAATTAAATGGATAAATTTTTTATATATGTGTATCATAATCGAGACTCTTGCTTTTGTGTATTAATCAACCGTTAACTGTAAACCGTTACAAAAAAGGTTTGTATAAGCTTGTAAAGTGATTATAGTTTAAGTTTTACGGCTTTGTAAAAAGTCAAAAAACTCTGTGATAAAAATAATAATATAATATCATGAAAATTAAAACATTTCAAGACATCCTGCCGCTGGTAGACCGGCCGAGCCGATATCTGGGCACGGAGATAAACTCCATAAAAAAAGATCCGGACAAGGTCAGGCTAAGGGTTGCCCTTGCGTTTCCTGATCTATATGAAATAGGCACATCACATTTCGGGCTTCAGATACTTTATCATATCCTCAATCAACATAAAGAGATAGCTGCTGAAAGGGTTTATGCTCCAGACCTTGATATGGAGTCCTATTTGAGATCGTCACATATGCCACTTGTGTCCATGGAATCACATAACCCTATTAAAAGTTTTGATATTATCGGTTTCAGCCTGCTTTACGAGCTAAATTATACTAATGTTCTTACAATGCTCGACCTTTCCGGCATCCCGTTTCTTTCTTCAAAAAGGGATGGTTCGTTCCCGCTGATTATAGCTGGTGGCCCCTGTACGTGCAATCCAGAGCCTGTTGCTGATTTTTTTGACGCCTTGGTGGTCGGAGATGGCGAAAATGTGATAGTCGATATATCCATGGCCTGGCTTGCATGGAAAGAGGATGGCAGTGAAGACAAGAATATTCTTTTAAAACAATTATCGTTAATTAAAGGGGTTTATGTGCCTCAAACTCCGCAACCCAGATTTTCAGACTATAAGGTTGTTACAAGGGAAATAATAGCGGATCTTGACACAGCTCTTTTTCCTGATGCTCCGATAATCCCGTTCGGCAAACCTGTACACGATCGGCTTCGTCTTGAGATCGCAAGAGGATGTACCAGGGGCTGCCGATTTTGTCAGGCAGGGATGATATATCGACCTGTGCGTGAACGATCGGTAAAGAAATTGCTTAATCTGTTTGATACTTCATGTGCGGCTACAGGTTACGAAGATCTCTCGTTATTGTCGCTGAGTACCGCAGATTATAGTTCTATTATCCCCCTGATGAATCAGCTCATGTCTCGATGTGAACCCGGACATATTGCTGTTTCTTTACCTTCGCTACGTGCCGGCACATTGACTCCTGAACTGATTAATATCATAAAAAAGGTCAGAAAAACAGGATTTACTATTGCCCCTGAAGCCGGCAGCCAGAGGCTTAGGGATGTTATAAATAAGAATATTACAGAAAAGGAAATCGTTGACACGGTACAGGATGTCTTTGGTCTGGGTTGGCTGGTGATAAAATTATATTTTATGATAGGCCTTCCATCAGAAACCGAAGAGGATCTTCTGGCGATTGTTGAGCTTGTTAAGAGGCTTCGCAAGATTAAAGCACCAGGGCGCAAGGGCCAGATAAATGTCAGCGTGGCGACATTTATTCCCAAACCGCATACCCCTTTTCAATGGGCGCCGCAGATATCTCTGGCTGAATCAAGGGAAAAGATAGAAATGCTACGGGCCAACTTAAAGATGCCCGGAATCCATTTTAAGTGGCAAAATCCTGAAGTGAGTATGGTCGAGGGTCTTTTTGCACGGGGCGACAGGCGGCTTAGCGGTTTGCTGGTAGATGCATACGAAAAAGGGTGTAAGTTTGACGGCTGGGGTGACAGGTTTCAGTATGGATTATGGGAAAAGGCTTTTTTTGATCAAGGGCTTGATGTAGATCGTTATATAACCCGTTTAAGGGAGGTTACAGACCGGTTGCCATGGGATCATATTGACATCGGAGTAACAAAAGAGTTTTTGAAGCTTGAATGGGAAAAGGCAGAGTGCGGAGAACATACGCTGGACTGTCGCCAGGGTGTTTGTAACACCTGTGGAGTATGCGACTTTAAAACCGTTGAGCCAAAGGTGTTTGAACCGCAAAAACGAGTGCATTGTCAGATGCTTGAATCCGGCATTAATACTATTAATGAGCTTTTATACAACAAAGGAGGTGCGTCAGGTGAAAAAGCCGGGTTTTACACAAGGGTTAGGGTTTTTTATTCAAAACAGGGTTCGGCAAAATATTTCGGGCACCTGGAGCTTGTAAATATCTTTGTACGCGCCTTGAGGCGGGCAGGCATATCGGTAAAGTTTACAGAAGGTTTTCATCCCATGCCTAAGATGTCTTTTGATGATGCTCTTCCAATAGGCATGGAAAGCCTGAATGAATCATTCTCTTTGATGATTTGCGGCAGTGTTAAACCAGACGCGGTGACAACCGCTTTAAACAACCATCTTCCGGAAGGTCTTTTAGTGAAAGAGTGTCAAATATCTTCTTCAAAGCCGGACACTAAACAGGAAAAATCGGCCACATATCTGGTTAAACTAAAAGAGGGTTGTTTTGATAAGCAAAAATTAAACGATTTTATAAAAAGTGCCGATTTTGTGCAAACCCGTGTTAATCGAAAAGGCAAGGTAAAAAGGATAGATTTTAAGGACATGGTTTTAAAGATTGATTTAACCGACCCTTGCAGAATGATGATAAGGCTCAGGTTAGAACCCGGTAGAACGGCACGGCCGTTTGAGATTATAAAGGGAATTTTTAATCTTTCCGAAGAGATAATGAAACAGGCAACAATAATAAAGCAATGATCAAAAATTAATGAGCTCGTAAAAAGTCGCAACTGCCTGATTGTTGTTGTTTCCGCTCTTTTACCGCCTTGACTTTGATAGAAATCAAGGCGGCGAAACTTGAGTTGATGTTTTTCAAAAAATTTCGTTAGATGATAAATTGTTAACAATGCTCAATTTTTGATACTTGACTTTATATTTGACTTGTGATTATTTTATAAGTTTAAAAATAACTGACCAGGCATTTTTGCTGTGAGACCTTTGAAAAATGTTTTCCGCTAAAAGCGGTATTAAACCTGATAATGAGTTAAACATAAGGCAAACGGTCTCAATAAACACATAATTTAGGGGATATTTAATATGAAAAGAACCTATCAGCCAAGCAGGATAAAGCGTGCCAGAACGCACGGCTTTTTAAAAAGGATGTCAACAAAACAGGGTAGAAGAATTATTAACAGGCGTAGGGCTAAAGGCAGAAACCGCCTGAGCGTTTAGGTGTAATACACAATAAAATCGGTTGGTTGTAAGGGTTTCAGGGCGGATATCTTGTGAGATTTTTTTTTACCAAGGTGGATAGACTGTTAAAACGCCCAGATTTTCTAAGGTTGACGGCAAAAAGCAGGCGATGCCAAAATAACAACTTTATTGCAGTTTTTGCTCCGGGTAAAACTGAAAGAACGCGCATTGGTATTACCGTTTCGAGAAAGGTTGGAAACGCAGTCGTTCGCAACAGAATTAAACGCGTTATCCGTGAATATTATCGACTCAACAGGCACAAAAATACAGGGATTTTGGATATAAATATTATAGCAAAGAAGGAGGCTGTAAACCTGTCATCAGCCCAGGCTTTTTTGTCCCTGCAAAACATTTTTGACAAAATTACAAAAACTACAAGGATTTTTTACCATTAATAAAATGTTTCAGATGCTTGCCCTGTTTACTATAAGGGCATATCAATATGTTTTGTCTCCTGTTTTGAGTCCGTCGTGTCGTTTTTATCCAACCTGTTCCGAGTATGCCTATCAGGCTGTTTTACGTTATGGATCGCTAAAGGGATCATTCCTTGCTTTAAAAAGAATTCTGCGATGCCACCCGTTTAATCCGGGTGGAGTTGATCGTGTCCCTTAACCGGATGGCCGTGAATATAAATATTAACGGGTCTGGCAGGCCTGTGCTGTCAGACTTATTTAATATTAGAGATCATTGTATCCCCTAATAGGCCACTCAAAGATTCTGCCGATACAACCAAAACCAACCTGTTTCAGCCGGTTCCAATGCACTTGAACCGGTAATACTTTTTATCAAGTATAAAATTTAGGAGTATATTATGGATGTTCCTCGTTTAGCTATAGCTATTGTTCTTTGTTTTCTTGTTTTTGTTTTGTGGGAGATATTCTTTATTGACAGGGAAGCTATTCAGCCCCCAAGCAAAAGCCGACTGGCTGAACAGATGACAAAAGAGGATCTGTTTAATAAAGATATTGAGAAGGATATTGTCGCTACTAAGACGGTGATGCCCGATTTGATGTCTGGTAAGGACGACCTGTTGAAACCGGTAAAAGCAGCAAGAATAATTACTGTAAATACGCCTTTATATTCGGTTAAAATTTCAGAAAAGGGGGCGATGTTTAATGGGTTTGTTCTGAAAGATTACAAGGAAAACAGCGATGATGATTCACCTTTATATCAAATGATATCTCCGGAAATTCATGACAAGGGAACGGTTCTGCTCGGGCTTGCCGGCAACAGCCTTCCAGGCCTTAACCACGCAGTTTTTAATGTAAATCGCGACAGCGAATTTGTGAACATTAACGATCAATCGGAAGAAATCACATTTTCCTGGGTATCTGAAAACGGCGTAGTTGTAGAAAAGAGATTTATCTTTTTTCCAGAAACATACCTGATTGGATTGAATGTAATAATTAAAAACAATTCTCATCAAACAATACAGGACAATCTAATACTGTCGTTAATGAAAACCTATTCTAAAACAAAGACCATGTATGGATTTGAAGGCCCGAGCGCTTTGATTAACGATTCGCTTGAGCAGATCAAGGCTAAAAAAATAAAAGATAAAAACACATATACGGGAGTTCTGCAATGGGTCACGGTTCAGGATCGTTATTTTATGTCCAGCATTATTCCGGCTAAGCCTGTTGAAGCGAGCATGCGACTTTTCCTGTCGCAGGACGACGTGTTGGAAGCCCAGTACATGCAGCCTGAAACAGTTATACAACCCGGGATGCAGCATAGTTATGAGTACAAACTCTTTTTTGGGCCTAAGAGTACGAGAGTTCTCAAACAATGCGACTATAAGCTTAACAGGGCGATTGATTTTGGGATGTTTGATTTTATCGCCAAACCATGCCTCTGGTTTATGAATTTTTTATACAGCATTATCCCCAATTATGGCGTGGCCATTATTATTTTAACCATAGGCACGAAGATTATACTCTGGCCTCTTGGAACAAAGAGCTATAGATCCATGGCTGAAATGAAGAAAATTCAGCCGCTGATGATGGGAATAAAAGAAAAATACAAGAATGATAAAAAGAAGATGAATGAAGAAATTATGGCATTATATAAAACATACAAGGTAAATCCTGTGGGCGGATGTCTGCCAATGATCGTGCAGCTACCTGTATTTTTTGCCCTTTATCGTATGTTGTATGAAGCCATAGAGCTCAGGCACGCGCCTTTTTTTGGCTGGATCACAGACCTGTCTGCTCCGGATCGCCTTTTTCATTTTAGTTTCTCTATCCCGCTGATGCAGCCACCTTACGGCATTCCTGTATTAACTATTATTATGGGCGCCACCATGTTTCTGCAGCAGCAAATGTCGCCGGCCGTGGGTGATCCTGCCCAGGCAAAGATGATGAAGTTTATGCCGATTGTTTTTACTGCGATATTTATAAATTTTTCTTCCGGACTTGTTTTGTACTGGTTGACAAACAACATTCTGTCTATTGCGCAACAGCATTATATTACAGAAAAAAGAGCTTAATAACGGAGGTTATATATGTCGCCTTCTTTGGAATTTGAAGGTAAAGATATTGAGCAGGCGGTCAAGAATGCCTGTGATGCGCTTAATATCCCCAGGGGAAAACTCAAACATGATGTTATTTCTTATGGATCTACCGGTATTTTCGGGTTGGTCGGAGCCAAGAAAGCAAAGATACGGGTTAAGACGCCCGAGCCTTTGCCCAAGATCACGCCGAAAACGGCTTGCAAAAAGCAGCCGAGCAATATTGGTGATGATGATAAATCATTAACAGAAGCACCCGTAACAGAAGCAGCTACAACAGAAACACCTGTAAGCACGACAACAACTCACGATGATTTTAAACCGGTCGATCTTGGAAGGGATGTTTTACAGCATATAATTGATTGCATTACTACTGATACAACAATATCGATTGAACCGGATGAAGACAGAATGTTATTAAGGGTAAAGGGGGGCAACCCTGCGCTTCTAATCGGAAAACACGGACAGACGCTTGAAGCCATACAATATTTGGTTGAAAAAATCATCAACAAGAATAGCGAGCAAAGAATACGCATACAGGTAGATGTGGATGGTTATCTGGAAAACAGACAGGCAAGTTTGCAAAAACTGGTTGGACGGCTTGCTAAAAAAGCGAAGCAAACAGGGAAGCCCGTGACAATAGGCCAAATGAATGCTTATGACAGGAGAATTGTACATCTTGCCCTAAAGGATGATAGCGAAATTAGAACCAAGAGTATCGGCAACGGTTATATCAAGAAGTTGATGATATTTCCCAGAAAAAATTCTATTAAGAAAGTCTCTGGTTAAGCCGCTTTCATAATCATATTGCCAAAGGTTTCAAATGGACAATCCAACCATTGCTGCTGTTGCGACGCCAATAGGTCGCGGTGGTATCGGTATTATCAGAATTTCCGGCGAAAAGGCTTTAAGGATAGCCGCAACTATTTTTAAAAGCTCTTCTTTTGCCTCTGATCAACATGCAGCTACATGCGACTTTTCTTTTGCAAAATCTAAATATCACAGGCTATACTATGGATATGTTGTTGATCCGGCAAACGGGCGGCAGCTCGACGAGATTCTTTTGGCAATTATGAAGGCGCCACGTTCATATACTGGTGAGGATGTCGTAGAGATACAGGCTCATTCAGGGCCTGTTGTATTGAGCTCTATTCTGGAGCTGGTCTTAAAAAACGGCGCCAGGCTTGCCGAGCCTGGCGAGTTTACAAAGAGAGCATATATAAATGGCCGCATTGATCTTACACAGGCTGAGGCGGTTGTTGATATTATCAATGCCAGGACAAACAAATCGCTCGAAATAGCCACTGCTCAGCTAAAGGGTGATATGCGAATGAGCATTGAAACAATAAGGTGTCCGCTGTCTGATGTTTTTGCTGAAATAAATGCAGCCATAGATTTCCCGGATGATGTTGCAGAGATTGTTGATATTGATACAATAATCAAAACACTCCAGGACAAGGTCATTGCAAGATTAAACGACCTGATTGAGTGGTATGAAAACGCTCATGTTTTGAGAGACGGCCTCAAGCTGGTTGTTGTGGGTCGCCCAAACGTCGGGAAGTCGAGCCTTATGAATCGTTTGCTCCAAAAGGAGCGAGCTATTGTTTCCTCAATGCCAGGCACTACAAGAGACTTTATAGAAGAGCCGTTAGGCATCAGGGGCATCCCTGTAATTATTACAGACACCGCGGGTCTGCATGAAACAGATGATCCTGTAGAGGTTATGGGCATAAAAAAGACTTATGAGCACACCGACCTGTCTGATCTGGTTTTATTTGTGCTTGATGCAGGCTGCCGGATAACAGGGGAGGACTATAAGATATATGAAAGGATCGGCGACAGAAAGCTGATAATAGTTATAAACAAATCAGATCTTGTAGATGATGAACACGGGCTTGACATGCCGGATTCCTGGATTAATATTCCGCAAGTTAAAATATCAGCCCTTTATGGCCACGGGCTTGACAGGCTTAAGGATTTGATAGCAAAAACATCTCTTAGTGAACAGGGTTTCGACTCTGAACATACAATTGTTCCGAATTTAAGGCACAAGATAGCTCTCGAGAGAAGTCTTCAGGCCGCATCATCAGCTGTTAAAGGAATGCGTATGCAAACACCGTTTGAGTTGATTTCCATAGATATTAAGGAGGCTGTCGATTCGCTGGAAGAAATTACAGGTGTTATTGCCAACGAAGACATGCTTGACAGGATCTTCGGCAGATTCTGTATAGGTAAATAATGTTTCACGTGAAACAGAAACAGCTTGCAGCCCTTCACGGCTTGAAATTGGAAATTAGCAACTTGGGATAGATGAAACGAGTTTACGGGTTGACAGTGCAAAAGCATGAAGGCCAAATTTGATGGCCTCGTAAAAAGTCTCTCTGGCGTGTCATTTCGAGGGAAACGAGAAATCTTTATTCTGCAATCTATTGAAAAGATAAGGGTTTCCCCTGCGGTCGAAATGACACATCCAACGAATTTGGCTTTTTACGAATTCATCAAATTTCCAATTTCAATGTTCCGTGAACGCTTATAAAAGTTTAAAGCGAACTAAAATTTTGTGTCATATTTTCGTGCTTTTGTGATAAACAAATCCTGTTTAGTTTCCCGATAAATCGGGGTTTTCGCTTCGTTTCAACCGGCCTGCCCGGGTTAGGAGAATGGTTATGGATATAGATTTTTCACCTTTTTTCAGGAAATATGAAGAGATTGTGACAATGGCGGATGCTGTTTTTGAGCGCGTAAAAAAAGAACATCCGGAATGTATAACATGTAAACAGGAGTGCTGCGACTGTTGTTATGCTCTTTTTGATCTTAGTTTGATTGAAGGATTATATATAAACTATCAATTCAACAAAAAAATTAAAGGAAAAGAAAGGGACAGGATTATTGATAAGTCAAACAAAGCTGATCGAGAGGGATGCAGAATAAAGAAAAAGGCATATAGAGATTTTGAAGCAGGAAAAAAAGAGGATGACATAATAATGGACATAGCAGAGAAACGGATTAGATGCCCGCTGCTAAACGAGCATAATCTTTGCGATATATATCAATACCGGCCCATAACATGCCGGGTGTACGGGATTCCAGGCAGTATTGGTGGATCGGGTCATACCTGTGGCAAATCCGGCTTTGTTGAGGGTAAGCAGTATTCCACGGTAAACCTGGATATACTCCAGAATAATCTTTACAAAATATCTGCTGAGCTTGTAAAAGAAATTAAATCCAGTTATGTGAACATGGCGGACCTGCTTGTGCCTTTATCCATGGCTATTCTTACCAATTATGATGAAGAGTTTTTTGGACTGAAAACCATTAAGAAAGACAGCCCAAAAGAGAAGCAGAACGCCTAAAAGGAGTAGAAAAAATGACGGAAATTTCCCCTGAAGAGGAGAAAAGAAGAAAAAAGGCCATACTTGACGGCATGTCTCCTAGGCGTCGGAAACATATCCTGAAAAAAGGTTATGACGAATGGGATCCTTTTATCAAGCCAAAAGATCCGATAGATATCAGAAAAGATGTGACAAAACGCACAACCCAGATGCTTGTAAGGGAGTTTATGCAGGCATGCAGCCCTGAGGAATATACTAACGAATTCGGGAGGGGGGCTTTTGAGATTTGCCACGGTATAATGAACAACAATGAAACGTTTAGAGGCATGTTTGAGTTTGCATGCTGGTATAAGGATCTCTTGAAAAAGGAAGGGCATATTGAGTGACCTCTGTAAACAAGTACAATTTGCTGAAACAAAAAGTAGCCGAAACTGTATTTGAATCAGATAGATGCTTGACCCAGTTGGATATAGAAAAGGAAATAGCAAACAGATACTTTTATCCCAAAAAACAGACAAAACAGGCAATCAAGGCCTTGGTTGCAGAACAGACTCTGGCATATACTTATAAATATGGCCACACCTTCCTGGAAAAATCCTTTAACAAGCCGGTGCGAATATCAAAACGGGTTGTCCTTAAGCCGCCGGGCATTACATACAGGCGTAAAGCCGGCGATCTGGTAGTTGAGATGCTGCAGGGATCGTCGTTTGGCAATGGAGAGCATCCAACTACGAGGCTGGCAACCAGAGGTGTTGAGCACGCATTATCTTCAGACAGATTTTTAAGAGACAAACAAAACAGATTTGCCCTTGATATTGGAACAGGCTCAGGGGTTCTTGCAATTACGGCAGTCCTGTTTGGCATAAACAGGGCAATCGGACTTGATATTGATCCTGTTGCAAGAGCGGAAGCTAAAAAAAACATTTCACTCAACAATCTATCCAACAGGATTAGTATACATAACCGGTCCATAGATGATATCAACCAGCAGTTTTCCCTGATAATCGCGAACCTGCGCTATCCTACCCTGAAAAAGCTATACTCCAGACTAAACCGTATTACAAAGCATAAAGCAGTAGTTGTAATTTCAGGTCTTAAGGCATCTGAAATGCCGGATATTCAAAAACTCTATACACAGAAATTTCTTAAATTAGAAAGAAAAGAGGTAGAGAAAGGTTGGGGCGCAATGGTGTTTGAAAAAAAAGCTTAAAGAAATCTATCAAGCCTATATAGCGAGGCCTTTGAAAATGTGTATTTTCAAAGGCCTCTAGATGATGTGTCGTTGCTTGTTATAAAACTATGAAAGATCAGGAGCGGGCAAAGTAAAAACCTTTCCACAAACCTTCCATGTTTCGTTTTCTTTTATAACCGGAATTATCGCATCAATCTCATGGGTTTCCCCTAAATGAAAGATTTTTGCGACTGTTGCAAAGAGCGGGTTTATGCTTTTCCTTATTTTACAGGTTAACATGACGTTGGCTTTTGCATCTTCCAGGGGGATTGTATGGGTTTTAATATAGTACATATTGTTTTTCATATACTTTAACTCAAAACCCATTTCCCTGGCTTTAGTAGCTGTCTGCTGAATATATTCGTCTATAATATTAACTTCATCTATTGTTTTTTGTGCATTGCAGAGCCGTTCGTTCATTGTTGCTTTGTCAAGCAGGAAATATGCCTTGGAAAATTCAAGAGCAGCTTTGTGTGGCGAATCTATATTCTCGGCATAAATAAAAGCCACCTGCAATATGAATCCTATTATTACAACTGCTGCTACCATAGATATTATTGAGCGATTGTTATCCTGCGCCATTTTTTCTTCCTCCTTTTAAAACGTCATCTAATACTTGATAAACCTGTAACAAGCCAGATTAGGCAGGTTTTAAATAAAGTTTATACCACATTTTATATTTTATTACAAGATATTTTCACGTTCATTGCAGAGTCAATTTTTTGTTTTTCCCAGTTCATCGTGATCCGGTCTATTGACAGGGTTTAAAAAAAATATCAGGAGATTGTCTTTATATACATTCAGGATTATGGATAAGCCGAAATAGATAAGCAAAGCTCCGTCTGCAACTCCTATGGTTCTCAAAACGATAATATTTTGCAGAATAAATGAGAAGCCAAAAAGCAGAAATATGATAATTACCATTTCAAGTACGGCATGACCCATTATAATCCATAAACCTATCAGATAGCCGCGCCTGCCGGATTGTACCGACTTGATAATCGTATATGTAAACAGCGGGCTAGGTGCCATGGTTCCGGGCAATGCTACCAGAAAGGAAAAGGAAAAAATCACCCATAATGAAGAAACAATATTTATTAACTCATTTGCCATACAATCCTGTTTTGTAATATAAATAGACTGAGCACGGTAAAGGAGCCAAAATAAATTTGGCTCCTTTACCGCCTTGAGCTTGATAAAAATCAAGGGTGCGAAACCTGAGTTATTTCAATTCAAAGGAGACAGCATCATGGAAAAAACAAAAAACACAACCACTAAAATACCGGAGGATCTTAAACAATGCATAGCGTTTCACGGACACCAATGTCCGGGGCTTGTTTACGGTTATCTGGTCGCCAAGCAGGCTATAAAGATTCTTAACCTCAAACGGTCAAGAGATGAAGAAATTGTAGCTGTCTGCGAAAACGATTCATGTGCTGTTGATGCGCTCCAGGTGCTCCTCGGCACAACAGCAGGCAAAGGCAACCTTATTATAAAGGATTACGGTAAAAACGCATATACGATCCTGAACCGGGCAGACAAGACGGCTTATCGCTTTTCCCGAAAACAACATTACACATACAAGGGCAAAGACAAAGAGGAGTTTGCCAGGCTGGATGCCGCTATTTCCGAGGGCTCTGAAACAACCAGAGAAAGATGGCGGTATAAACATTTAAAGTCGGAAGATCTCCTTTCAAGACCCTTTGATGAAGTTTTTTCAACCAGCAGCATAGAGTTTTCCATGCCACCATATGCGCCTCTGGCGCGTTCCGCAGCCTGTAATGTCTGCGGAGAAATGACAATGTCAACAAAAATGGTTTCCACAGATGACAGGAAACTTGTCTGCATGCCGTGTTCAAAAAAAGATCAACAATCCTGTTAAAACAGCAACTATTCAGCCACGGATTCACACAGACGAACGCAGATATGTTTAAATCACAAATGTTGTTCTTAGAAGTTTTTGTGGTATTAGTCCACCGCAAAGCATCAGAGTTTTATCCCTTCTGTCTTCCTTGCCTTGTGGAAGGCAAAGCCTATTCCTCTTGGCTCAACTGAAAGGATAACTATTTATTTTCTTTGAGATCTTTGTGTCTTGAACAAAACTGGCGGTGGATACTTACAAGTTTTCAAAAGATGGGCCGAACTATTATAATAAAAAAAATATCAGTGATGATCAGCGTAAATCGGCGGCTGAATAGATACTCAAAACATATTATAATGCGTAAACTCCTTTATCTGCCTTCGTTTCGGCGCCGATGGCGTTTTGGCAGGATACCCCATCGGTATAAGGACAACCAGTTCATAGCCTGCAGGCACATTTAAAATCTCTTTTGCCTCATCATGCTTGAACGAACCTACTATTACTGTTCCCAGGCCAAGATGATGGGCCATAAGACAGAGATTCTGTGTGGCAAGCCCAAGGTCAAACATAGACCAGTCTCCGAATTTTGTTGAAACTCTGTCTTTATAATAGCCTGACTTGCCAAGCCCGCCGCAAACGGCAAAAACTACCGGCGCCTCTACAATAGCCTTTGATGCGGGATTGCCCTTGGAAATCGTCGCTTGAAGTTTTTTCTTTAATAATTGATCTGTTACCTTTATTATTTCCCAGCACTGGGTATTGACCCATGACGGCGTCCACCTGACAGCATCAAGAACCCTGTCTACAAGCTCTTCAGAAATATCTTTTTCCTCGTACTTGCGGATGCTTCTTCTTTCCTTTATAGCTCTCATAAGATCCGTCATTATAATCCCTCCTTAATTAAACTTCGCCGACCTGCTTTATGTTTATTATTCCAAGTGCTGTATTACTTTTGTTCCGCCGGGTTTATAGTAATAATATTCCATCACTTTGCGGCTTTCATTCACCATTGCTGTCAATGAAAAGGGAAGCTCATTGTTTTTTAATAATTTACGGACAAAGTCTATGGTGCTGTAAAACCTTAAATCACCAAATGTAATTAATTGGCATTGACCAGACTTTTCGGTTTTTATTACAGGATAGCTTGCAAACCAGGCGTACGTATTAAAAATAGATGCGCATCCCCCAAACCTTTTAAATACATATGGTTCGGCTTTATCAAATTCAATAAAGGTTTTTGTGACGCAAGTATTGAAAATGGTAAAGCCGGCTATCTTATAGGTCTCGCTATCTTCAACAATAACCTTCCAGAAGAAAGGTGTAAAGAGCTCCGGTGAAATATGCACCTTTTCAAATGGAATCCTGTTTCTCTGAAGCTCGCGTTCAACACGATATAAAGCCGCATGTTTTATGCCGAGGCATATAACAGGATATAGAAATAGCCAGGCAAGTCCCAGCATTACAACCCTTTGTTTGTGTTTTTTGCTCAAAAAAGAAAAAAAGCAGATACTTGCTGTTGAAACTGTGTAAAACAAATCCACGATATAAACAGCGTCTAAGGAATATCTGGTATTATTAAAGGGATAAAATATCTGGGTGCCGTATGATGTTACAAGATCAAGATATATATGAATCAGGATTATTGAAAAGGATATAATTAATCCTTTGATGATTGGAAAAGATTTTGTAAAGAGACTGAAAACCGCAACCAGTAGCATTGAAAGAATAAGGCTGCCCGCAAAGGAATGGGTTATTCCCCGATGATGGATCAAATACAGTTCCGGTCCAAGAAATGTAACCAGATTGTCTATATCGGGCAGCCATGCCGCAATAATGCAAAATAATATTATAAAACGCCGGTTAAAGGGTTTGCGTACAACCTGGGCGCCTAAAACGCCTGTGGTTATATGTGTTATGGGGTCCATTTTAATTTTTTATCATAATCTGTTTTCAATGGACAATAAAAAAGGGCATCACCGTATGGTGATGCCCTTTTTTATAAAATGTATTTTTTATCAGGAACAACATGAGCTAGTGGTACCACAACTTGAGCATCCAGCCCCTAAATCCATGCCCGATGTTATTTTAAACCCAAACTGATTAAAATCTACTTTAATCGGTTTTGATTTCTCCATAAATACTTTATCGACAACATATTTAAATCCGTCAACCTCATATATATTATCGCTGTCTTTTAACTCATCCAGAGTCATCGCAAGGGAAGGTCCGCCTCACCCTCCTGCGTTTAAAAAAATCCGAATCGGCGATATCTCTCTGTCTTTAAAATATTCACCAATCTGTGTTGTTGCTGCGTTTGTAATCTCAACCATAACTTCCTCCTTAATAACGTAATATCAAAATTTATTAATCCACATTATTTATTTTAATCACCTCAATTATGTTTGTCAATGATGAACTGGGGAAATGCTTTTGTTTCTTGACAGAATCTGCATTTTTTGCTAACTATTACAAAATTTATTAAAAAAAGGCAAGCGGTGAAGTTAATATTAATTTTGTAATTTTTGGAGGTTTGATATGGCAGTTTATATTTTCGGGCATAAAAATCCTGACAGCGATTCCGTGTGTGCCGCTATCGCTCTGGCTGATCTCAAAAACAAGCTTGGTGTGGAGGCTGTAGCCGCGGTACAGGGGGATCTCAATCCTGAGTCAAAGTTTGTTCTGGGAAAATTCGGCGTTAAGGCTCCTGAGCTATTAAGCAGCGGTGCGGGCAAGCAGGTTATTCTTGTTGATCATTCTGATCTTGCTCAGAGTCTGGATGATCTGGCTAAAGCTGAAATCCTGGGAATCGTGGATCATCACAAGCTTGGTGATGTAACTACCCCCAATCCATTAGAAGCCTGGATCTGGCCGGTTGGTTGCAGTTGTACCGTGCTCAAGGCCATGTACGATTTCTTTGGAGTTGAAATTCCCAAAGACATTGCCGGGATTATGCTTTGCGCAATCTTAAGCGATACCGTTATCTTCAAATCCGTTACCTGTACGGATAATGATAAAGAGGCATGCGAAGCCCTGGCAAAGATTTGTGGCGAATCTGATTTAAAAGCTCTTGGCATGTCGATGTTCAAGGTAAAATCTGCTATTGAAGGTACTCCTGCCAGAGAATTGGTATTACGCGATTATAAAGACTTTGATATGAGCGGAAACAAGGTAGGAATTGGTCAGCTTGAAGTTGTAGACTTGTCTCTTCTGGATAGTGTTAAGCCGGCTCTGGTTGAAGATATCAAGGCCCTTAAAAAAGAAGGAAACAGACATTCTGTTTTCCTGTTGCTGACCGATATCATAAAAGAAGGCACTGAAATGCTGATCATCTCTGATGATCCTTCTGTAGTGGAAAAGGCATTTGGCGTAGCTCCTGCTGGAGGAAAAGTGTGGCTGGACGGCGTTATGAGCCGCAAAAAACAGGTTGTTCCCAATTTTGAAAAAGCCTTTGCCAAATAAATGATCGCAAATAGAGATTTTTGAACCGCAATAGCGAGCGCATTCCCCGTAGCTTGCTGCGGGGAATCTTCAAAAAAGCCCTGTGTGTTTTTGTTTTGCATGCAGGGCTTTTTTTATGGTTTTTTCTTATAGCCAACATATAATACCGCAATTCCAAGCGCCAGTTTTTTCCATCTGACATCTTGAAACCCTGCCTTACGCATTGTTGCGGCAAATGAATAAGGATCTGGAAAATTTTCAACAGAACAGGGAAGGTATTGATATGCCATTAGATTTTTTGAAAACAACTTTCCTATAACAGGCAGAATTTTCCTAAAATAAAAATGGTAAAAGGCCGGCAGCAATCCTTTTTCAGGAAAAGCCAATTCAAGTACAAGAATCATTCCGCCCGTGGTTAACATTCTATAAAAAACCTGCAGAGCCGACAACTTGTCAACAATGTTCCTTATGCCGAACGCAATTGTAAGCGCGTCAAAGGTTTCCACCTTAAACGGAAGATTCAATGCGTTTCCGGAAAGTAGATGAATGTTTGAGCCGTCATGCATAGCTCTTATTTTATTCCTGGCAAGCATGAGCATGGATGTTGAAAAATCGATTCCGCAAACTTTTACAGACGACCCTTTTTGCCGGATTATTTCAATGGCAACATCGCCGGTTCCACAGGCCACATCCAGCAATAGCCCGCCGGCAGGGGCCTTTATTTCAGACACCATCATTCTTCTCCAGTAAACATCCTGCCTGCAGCTTAAAAGACGGTTTAACAGATCATACCTTGGCGCTATTTGTTCAAACATCTCTTTTATAAAGTGAAGTTCTACATTCTTCATTGACAAGTATGCCTTATGTATTATGTTTTCAAATTAAGTACTCAAGTTAAATGTATCTATCATATCAAAAAGGCCATGACAACATGAGAACCGTAAAAATATCAGGAAGCTAAATGACTGCTAAACGTGATTACTATGAAATTTTAGGCATAAACCGAAATGCCTCTGGAAGTGAAATAAAGGCCGCCTACCGCAAGCTGGCCCTTCAATACCATCCTGACAGAAATCCAGGCGACAAAGCATCGGAGGAAAGCTTTAAAGAGGCTGCCGAAGCTTATGAGGTGCTTCATGACCCCCAGAAGCGCAATATTTATGATCAATATGGACACCAGGGCATTGAAGGAACCGGTTTTTCAGGTTTTGGTGGTTTTGACGATATTTTTTCAAGTTTTGGGGATATTTTTGAAGATTTTTTCGGATTCAGAACAACAGGGTCCAGAACAAGGGTTCAGAGAGGGGCGGATCTTCGTTATAATTTAAACTTAAGCTTTATGGAAGCGGCCTTTGGGACAGACACGGAAATAAATATTGAAAAGATGGAGGTGTGTTCTACATGTAACGGCAATGCTTGCAAGCCGGGCACACAGCCGGAAAACTGCAAGCGTTGTGGCGGAGCAGGCCAGGTCTCCAGTTCTCAGGGTTTTTTTACGGTAAGGACTACCTGCCCGACATGTCGCGGCCAAGGCCGGTCCATACCTCATCCATGCTCTCATTGCAATGGAACAGGGCAGGTGATGGTCAGCAAAAAGGTTTCTGTTAAAATACCGGCGGGTGTGGATTCAGGCTCCAGGCTTCGTCTGACCGGCGAGGGAGAGGCCGGGCTTTACGGCGGTCCTCCGGGAGATCTTTATGTTTTTATTAGCGTGGGACCCCATGAATTCTTTGAACGCAACAATACGGACGTTATATGCCGGATACCGATATCATTTATACAGGCCGCGCTTGGAGATAAAATAAAGGTACCCACATTAAACAATGAAAAGAAGCTCGAAATCCCCAAAGGAACACAGCCTGGCGATATACTGCGTTTTCCAGGAATGGGCATACCCTCTCTCAGAAATGGCAGCCGCGGAGACCAGATAATGCAAATTATCATTAACACACCCACCAATCTCTCCAAAAAACAGGAAGAGCTTCTCAGGGAATTTGCAAAACTCGAATCAAGCAAGCTGGCGACAAAATTAAAAAATATATTCAAGGGCGCTAACAAAACAGCCTCCGGATAAACAAAAAGAGTAACTGTTCACGGTTGAAAAAACAGATTGCACAAGGATCGGTTGCGGAGCCGAGAACCGGCAACCGTTGAACATTTAAACCATTACAATAAAGGTAAACATGTTTGAGTTAAAGGTTATTACCCATTTTGCAGCAGCCCACCGGCTCAATATGGTGGCAAAAAAATGTGAGAATATGCATGGTCATAACTGGAAGATTGAGGTTTGTGTGGGAAGTAAAAGATTAAACAGCGCCGGAATTATAATTGATTTCGGAGAGATAAAGAAGCAGGTTGCTGAAATTACCGCAAAGCTTGACCACTGTGTCCTCAATGAACTGGATTGTTTTCAAGATAACAATCCATCCTCTGAAAATATCGCACTCTATATTGCCGAAGAACTGCAGGCAATAATAAAAAACAAGGACATAAAGGTTACAAGTGTAACAGCATGGGAATCAGAGGATGCGTGCGCAACTTACAAGCTCATCCCTTGAAATAATTGCAGAAACATTACGCACCTGTTTGCGGATATTTTCAATCCCCCCTTCCTGGCGATCAATCAGTATTACGACCTTAACAACCTCCAAACCTTCAGCCCTTGCCCGCTCAATAGCCTTGATCGTCGAGCCTCCTGTTGTAACAACATCATCTATTATTACGACCCTGTCGCCTGGTTTTACATCCCCCTCGATCCATCTGATAATGCCGTGATCTTTCCTGGTCTTGCGTATTGAAAAGGCATTTATTGGTTTTTGATTTAATTCAGAGGCAAAAGCGGTCGCGAGGGCAATAGGATCTGCGCCGAATGTAAGCCCGCCGATTGCCGCAACATTCAGATCTTTAATCACATCAAACACAAGGTGACCGATTAAAAACATGCCTCTTGGGCTCAGGGTGGTTGGTTTACAATTAACATAAAAACAGCTCATGTTGCCTGAAACAAGCTTAAAGGTCGGTTTGTCGCTATATTTAAAAGATTTTCGACAAAGCATTTCAAGGAGTTCCTGTTTCATGGACTGTATCCTCATTCTCAAAAAATTTATAGATATTGCTTTTTACTATGCATAAGAAATGATGGTCTCGTAAAAAGTCTCGAAATCGTCATGCCGGACCTGATCGGGCATCCAGAACTCATTGAATTTACTGGATAGCGCTTTAGCTTCACTACGTGTCCAGCTTTCGCCGGAATGACGGAAAACGGTGTTTTTGGACTTTTTACTAGTTCATAAGAAATAAATAATCATTTTAGATATTAGTGTCTTTGTGGCTGAACTATTCCTGTTTTTTAAGTATTTGTTGATTTTAGGGCAATTATAAGATAAAAAACCTCCACTGAACTGGAAGAAGCCTGTTTATGGGATTCAGTGGAGGCTTTTGAGTAGGGAAAACTGGGAACAGCACTCCCTGACTTTAAAAAAATTAATATCATAGAAAATTAATTTTGGTCAATGTAAAAAAAGGATGGACTATACATTGCATTTCAACAAGCTTTGCTATAAATATTTAGTTTTTTTTATAATTATCGGGTATTTTCCGGTTTTACCCTGTGTTGCCGAAGCCGAAGAGCCCTTTACCCTTGAACAAACAATCAGGCAGGCAATAAAGGCCAATCTCGGGCTTAAATCCTCCAGAGAGGATATAAATGCCGCAGCTTCCGCCAGGCTGAAACAACGAAGCAATTTTCTTCCAACCCTGGGCGCAACCTATAAATACAAGCGTAACTATGAAGAGCAAACCACGGCGGACGATGGCGCAACGGTTCCAAAAAACAAGTATACTTTTACCGGCACATTCACACAGCCTGTATTTACAGGGTTTTCCCTTATTAACAAGTATAAGGTCGCAGCCCTTGATCTTGACCTTGCGCGGCTTAATGAAAAGACTACCGGCCAGGCGGTTGTCTTTGAAGCAAATAAAGTATATTTTACTCTATTAAAGGCGCAAAAGCTGGCGGCAATTGCAAGCGAAGCGGTTACGCAGATTTCAGCGCACAAAGATGTGGCAAAAAATTTCTATGAGGTCGGAATGACTCCGTTAAATGATTTGTTGAAAGCTCAGGTTGAACTGGCCAATGCCCGGCAGGATCTTATCGTTGCTCAAAACAACCTGGAAAAAGCAAAATCGAATTTTAATATTTTGTTGCGCAGGCAAATTAATGCCCCTGTCGAACTCAAGGATATTGTTGATCATTATTTTTTTGAAAGGAAAATCGATTTTTGCTTTGATATGGCTGAAAAAAACCGTCTGGAAATAAAAGCGGCTGAACTGCAGGTTGAAATCGCACAAAAAGAGTTAAAGCTTGGGAAAGCAGACTATTATCCATCAATAAAAGTGGAAGGTAATTATTATAAAGCCGGGACCGATTTTGATGTTGATGGTGGAGAGGGAATAAGCGATCCTGATAGTTGGGATGTTACAGCCACAGCTTCATGGAATTTCTGGGAATGGGGCAAAACCAGATACGGCGTAAAGGAAAAACTAAGCGCTCTTGCACAGGCTCGATATCAACTTGCCGAGATCATTGATAATATTAATCTAGAGGTAAAACAGGCGTATCTTAATACCAAAGAGTCTGAACAAAATATTATGGCTGTAAAACAAGCCATTGAACAGGCCAAAGAGAACTTTAGAATCAGCGAAGAACGCTATAAAGAACAGATGGACACTTCAACAGATGTCCTGGATGCACAAACGCTTCTTTCCAGAACCATGACTAATTATTACAATGCATTATATGATTTAAAAATATCAAAAGCCTATCTGTATTGGGCAATGGGCCAGGCGCAAGAGGTTGGGGCTGGCTTAGAATGATCGACAAAAACGACAAAAGTGCAATAATTCGAATGTTCCAGGTCCACAAGAATTACGGCTCAAACAAGGCTTTAACCAATATAAACCTCGATGTATCCCCAAATGAATTCCTTTTTATCACCGGTCCCAGCGGGGCAGGCAAATCCACTCTGCTGAAGCTCCTTTATCTTGGAGAACCTGTATCAGAGGGGCAAATATTAATCGACGGAATGAATCTTTCCAGAATTTCCCGCAAACGGATTTCGCTTTTAAGGCGAAAGCTCGGGATAATATTCCAGGATTACAAGCTGATACCCACGAAAACCGTATTTGACAATGTTGCTTTAGTGCTTGAGGCAATGGGTAAAAATAGGCAGTTTGTGCAGAAAAAAGTAAACAGCGTGCTGAGAATGGTAGGAATGGAAAAAAGGTTTAATGCCATGCCTCAAAGCCTGTCAGGCGGAGAACAGCAAAGAATCGCAGTGGCCAGAGCAGTTGTAGGGGCACCTAAGATAATTCTGGCGGATGAACCAACCGGCAGCCTTGACCCGGAATCGGCCGGCACTGTTTTTGATCTTCTTAAAGGGTTCCACGCGCGAGGAGGCACACTCCTTATTGCAACCCACGATCAGGAATTGATACGCAAAACAGGCTGTAGGGCAATCCATCTTAAAGAGGGACGTCAAACCAAATAGGGTTCAAGGGTTCGAAAGCCCCTTGAATCCTCGAATCCTTTGCATCAACCAACAGGGAGAAGAACCAATAGTTTTTACAAGGTCTGAAATATGATTCTTTATTTTAAAAGAGCCTTTCAGGATATCCGAACCAACAAATTTCTGAATGCAGTAACAATTATTACAATATTTCTGTCAATACTTATAGTCAGTGCTCTTGTTCTTTTTTTTCTCAACACAAACGACTATATGAATTCCTGGAAAAAGGGAATAAGAATAATAGCATACCTCAAACCGGATATAGTTGAAGCAAACCTTGTTGATATAAAAAACAAGATTCAGGGGCTCTATGGGGTTGCCGAGGCCGAATTCATATCAAAAGAGGAAGCCATGAAGCGGCTTAGAGAGCAGATGAAACGGCAATCTTCCCTTCTTAATGGACTCAAGGAGAATCCACTTCCCCATGCCTTTGAAATAAGTCTTACAGGGCAGTTTGCAAACAGTGAAAGGATTGAAAATCTGGCGGTTAAGATTGAATCACTTCCTGAAATAGATGATGTTGAATATGGCCGGAAATGGATCGGACGATTTGTTAAGCTCTTTGATCTGTTCAGGTTAACAGGGTATGCCATGAGCGGTATTTTCTTTATGGCCGCTGTCTTTATCGTAGTCAACACTATCAGACTTGTAATCTATTCAAGGCGTGAAGAGATTGAAATAATGCGTCTGGTTGGAGCTACCGACCGATTTATCAAGACCCCCTTTTACATTGAAGCCGTTATTCAGGGTGCGCTTGGAGGAATCATCGGGCTTGCCGTATTATTTGCCGCTTATATATATATATCAATCAACGTTGAACAGGGGCTATCTTCCGATTTGTTACACGTCAGGTTTCTTTCGCTCAGGCTGTCCGGCACAATAATATTGTGCAGTATGCTTGTTGGATGGTTAGGCTGTTTTATTTCTCTGAGACAATTTTTAAAAGAATAAACCGCGTGAAAAAATCCTATTTTATATCGCTTGTTTTTATAATTTTTATTGTTGCCGGCAGTATTGTGTTTTTGCATTCTGCTGTGGCTGTCGGTTTTCAATCAAATGAAACAGGCATTATAACCGTGCCGAAGCTTAATATGCGATCAGAACCCGGAATTGATAAACCTCTTATCAAAACGCTTAAAAAAGGGACAAAAGTAATAATATTAACACACTGCAATAACTGGCTTAAAATTCAGCATAATGATCAGATCGGTTATATTAGATATCTAAAGCACTATGTTCGGATCGTTCAAAGCGAACCAATTGATAATTTAAGTGATGTTGACACTAAAATCAAAACAGCCAAACAAAAGGCAAAAGATGTCAGCAGCAAACTGGAAAAACAAGAGATTGCGCTGCAAAACTTTACAGAAAAAGAGGTTGCCGTTATCAACAGCTTAAATGAGACAGATATTGCCCTAAACAATGCCGTAAAGCGTGTTTCAGCCTTGCGATTCGAGCTTGCCTCACTTGAAACAGACATTCAGAAAGCAACTCGTGCATTCAACGACCTCCAGAAAATGATTAAAACAAGCGAAGATTATGCATCCAATCGTCTTGTTGCTGTCTATAAATTAAACCTGATTGGTAAAATGAATGTTCTTGCATCTGCCGAATCGATCAACGATTTTTTTCAGCGTAAAATTACCATGGAACAGATACTTGCTCATGATGGAAAAACCTGGGGAAAACTTGTAAAAAACAAGGATAGTCTGCAACGGCTGTTGGACAGAATGAATGCTCAAAAAACAAAAAAGCTTTTGCTTGAAACAGACTTAAATAAACAGATCCACATTATGTCTAATGAAAATAAAAAACGCTCGAAACTTCTTTTTGATATACAAAGCAAAAAAAGGCTTGGATTAGCCGCCATTCAAGCATTAAAACAGACAGCAGATGCTCTGGACCGGACGATTCAATCCTTGAGCCGGATGCCTGACAAGGTTAAAAACATATCGCATGGAACTTTTAGCTCCTTTAAAGGGTTGCTTAAAATGCCTGTTAAGGGTAAAATAATACATTTTTTTGGCCGACAGACCAACAGCCAAAGTAAAACAGTAAATTTCAAAACAGGTATTGATATTAAAGCCGACAGAGGCGAACCCATATGTTCGGTATATGATGGATATATACTTTTTTCCAACTGGTTTAAAGGTTATGGGAATATGATTATCGTAGATCATGGAAATAATTTCTGCACGGTCTATGCGCATGCTGAGGAGCTCTTTAAGGAAAAGGGCGATTATGTTGAGGCGGGTGAAGTTGTTGCCACGGTTGGCGATACAGGTTCAATGATCGGCCCGAAACTCTATTTTGAGCTTCGTCATCACGGAAGACCGGTTAATCCGCTTGAGTGGCTTAAGGGTTGATGAAACTTTTTAGGCTACTATTTATAGCAAGATCTTGGACTTTCAAATAACTTAACTTATGCTCGAGCAAAAAGTACGTTTTTGTGCGCTTGTTGCATCAGTTATAATTAAATTTAAACCAGAAAAAACTCATGTATAACAAATCGTAAACAAAGAACCGGACATAATAAAAATAACAATTGTGCCAATCAAGCGATTTTTTATATATAAAGACATTGTGCCAGGTTCTTTGTTAACGATTTTTAATACATTCAAACAGTTTTCTGATTTAAATTTAATCACAACTGAAGCTGATTCCTCAAAGTTAAGGAGCAACTGTATGACAATAAAGAAAAAACAAAACATTAAAATTTGGTTCATAATGATAATCGCTTTAATATTCTGGTCGATCGGGCCCGGATTTTACCACGATCTTTCAGCAAGCAGCGATGAGACATATAAAGGGCTTAAACTGTTTTCCGATGTCATTGAACTGGTTGAAAAAAACTATGTTGATGAGGTTGATACAAAAGAATTAATTCAAAAGGCTATTCAGGGAATGGTAAGCAGTCTTGACCCTCATTCTGCATTGCTTCCGCCCGAGGCTTTTGAAGAGTTGCAGATCGGTACCCATGGTGAATTCGGCGGCATTGGTATAGTTATAACCATGCAACAAGGTATTATTACCGTTATATCTCCAATCGAAGGCACCCCTGCTTACCAAGCCGGAATAAAGGCTGGAGATAAAATTATCAAGGTGGACGGTGAATTAACCAAGGATATGATGCTGTGGGAAGCTGTTAAGAAGATGAGAGGTCCAAAAGGAAAGCAGATAGTTATAACAATAATAAGGGAGGGAGTATCAAAACCGATAGATTTCAGGCTGATTCGTGATATTATTCCGGTTATAAGCGTAAAGTCGCTTGTTTTGCAGCCCGGATATGGATATATCTGGATCACCAATTTCCAGGACAACACAACCGATGAGCTAAAGCTGGCTCTGGCAAAGCTTGAATCCGGTGATGTCCCGTTAAAAGGGCTTGTTCTTGATCTTCGAGACAATCCAGGCGGACTTCTTAACCAGTCAATTTCGGTGACAGACCTGTTTCTTGAAAAGGGTAAAATCGTATCCATCAAAGGACGGCTGAAAGAACATACACAAATTTTCAGAGCTCATCCAAACGAGGTAAAACGGGACTATCCTATTGTTGTGCTGATTAACGGGGGAAGCGCCAGTGCATCCGAAATTGTGGCAGGCGCGCTTCAGGATCATAAAAAAGCCATTATCATCGGGACTACCTCTTTCGGCAAGGGATCTGTTCAAACAGTAGAAACGTTAAGAGACGGATATGGGCTTAAATTTACAATCGCCAGATATTATACCCCGAGCGGAAGATCTATTCAGGCTCAGGGTATTATACCTGATATAGAGGTAAAACAAAGAACCATAGAGCAGGAAGAGGCTGATAAGGACCTGATGAAGGAAAAGGATTTAAAAAATCATCTTGAAGCAGAGCCGGATACAAGAAAAGACACAGGTGAAAAAAAGGATACCGGGAAGAAACAGGGGCATCCATCCATGCATGAGTCCCTTACGCTTGAAAGGCTGCTTGAAGACAACCAGGTTATGCGAGCTCTTGATATCCTTAGAAGTTATGCGATTTTAAGCAGTTAAATGACTATAAAAACAAAGAAAACAAAACAAAAAAAAGTATTTTTCAGCAAGAATAAAGCTAAAAAAACATATTTAAAAAAGGCGATTGCAGGGCTGTCTCTGTTGGTGGTGCTGGTAGTTGTCGCCGGTTTTCTGGCGCATTACTTATTGTTGCGAACGCAACCTGCGCAGCCGGCCAAAAAAAAACAGACATTTAAAATACCTGTCTTTGAAATATATCCCAAAGCGGACAAGGTATTACGCAAACCTGATTATAAACAAAAGCTTATACCAAAAGCTCTGCCAAAAGTGGCAATTATTATAGATGATATTGGCTATGAACAAAAGGTTGCTGAGGAATTTTTAAGTCTTGATACCGTACTTACATTTTCCGTGTTTCCGCAGGCCCCTTTCCAGCAAAGAATTATCAGGGAAGCCCATGCAAAAGGGTTTGAAATTATGCTTCACCTGCCAATGGAGCCTAATGAATATCCTGAGGTTGACCCGGGTCCTGACGCTTTACTTACATCCATGTCTCCTGATGAACTTATCGATCAGCTCAATAAAGACCTGGATGCCGTTCCTTTAATTAAAGGGGTCAACAACCATATGGGTTCAAAAATGACAACCGAATCCACCCGAATGTATCAAATCTTTTCCGTGCTGAAACAAAGAGGGCTCTTTTTTGTTGATAGTCTTACAACGTCTGAAAGCCTTTGCAAGCCATCGGCTCGTCTGCTTAAGATTCCTTTTGGTCAACGGGATGTTTTTCTTGATCATGTGCCTGAGCCTGACTTTATTCGCAGGCAGATAAAAGGATTGATTCGCATTGCCGAAATTCATGGCACAGCTGTAGGGATTGCGCATCCGCATGAAGTAACATATGAGGTTTTTCGTGAAGAGCTCCCCGAACTTCAAAAAAAGGTGCGCCTTGTTCCTGCCTCAAGTATTGTACAGATCATTAATTAGCCCGAACACCAATCACCTGCAAAAAGGATTAAATAATGAAAATAGGGATTATCGGTCTTCCCGGATCAGGGAAAACAACTATATTTGAAGTATTAACCCACAATATAATTGATGCAGGGCATAAAGGGGAAACCCGTATAGGCACAATCAAGGTGCCTGATAAACGTGTTGACATATTAAGCAATATGTATAAACCCAAAAAAACTATTTATGCTCAGGTCGCATACTTTCTTCCAGGATTTCAAGGACAGGGCAAAGAACCGGCAAAAGATTATAATGTCTGGAATGAAGTAAGAGATTGCGACGCCTTGATACAGGTGGTGCGTAATTTCGGCGGATATGGTTTTGAAAACCCTGATCCATACAACGATTTTTTCAATCTTGATCAGGAAATGATTCTTGCCGATCTTGTTGTTGTGGAAAAGCGCCTTGAACGGATTGAATTAGAAAAACAAAGGCACAAAAAAATCGACCAGGAAGAACTTGCTCTTTTAACCGAATGCCAGAAAAATCTCGAAAATGAAATCCCTCTTAGAAAAAATCCGGAGTTTGCTTCTGCGCCTGCTCTTAAAGGATTTGCCTTTGTTTCAGCCAACCCCAGGCTTGTTCTCTTTAATAACGAAGATGACGATGACACCATGCCTAATCTGAAAGATATAACTTCTAAGGAGAGTTGCATGATAATAAGGGGCAAATTAGAACAGGAGCTTGCCCATATGTCTGACGAAGAGGCAGAAGACTTTCTTTCCGAATTTAATATTGCCGCATCTGCCATGGACAGGGTGATCAGCCGGTCATACGAACTCCAGGGGCTTATATCATTTTTTACAGTTGGTGAAGATGAGGTGAGGGCATGGACAATAAAGAAAGGAACTCAGGCCGTTGATGCGGCAGGCGTTATCCATACAGACATAAGAAAAGGATTCATACGCGCAGAGGTGGTTTTGTATGAGGATTTGATAAATGCCGGCACATATCATGAAGCAAGAAAAAGGGGCACTGTAAGGCTAGAGGGTAAAACCTACGAGGTGCGGGATGGGGATATAATTAACTTTCGCTTTAATGTTTGATGTAAGACCTTTGAACTGCAATTTAAGAAAATATTTCAAAAGTGTTTCTGTTATGGACATTTTGTTTTGCTACCATATCATCTATCTCCCATGCGCAAAGTAGTCCCTGTTCTATGAAGTACTCTCCTATTCGGCGTTGAAGAAGGCGTTGTTTGCCTAAAAGAGCCAGCAGTTCAAAGGAGGTTATATACCCCTTTCTCCAGGCATATTCGCCGAATTTTTCTTTATGCCTTTGCTCTCTATTTCGTTCTGTCAGGATTCTCCTGATATCACATGACGACAGCATCCCCCAGTTAAGCGCTATCTGGCCAATCATCGGACGTTGCTTTTTCTGCCAGATTATTGCGCCAATAAGGTTTCCCCATGAAATACAGCCGGAGTAATAGAGAAATTGACCGATTAACAGCCTGCGTTTTGGAAGCCAACCTTTGTAAAAGCGATCTGAACCCCACCTTTTTTTATTAACCTTCGCGCTTCTCTCCGGGCTTTTTCTTTGAATACCTGTTTCATCATCCAAAATATCTATTCGATCATCTTTTAAAATAGAATTCAGGTTTTCGTAGGCCAGGGTCACCTCCTTGAATCGTTCACCCATTTCAGCTTTGATTTTTCCCAGTACTTTTGAACGATCCGGATGTGTTTCCAGAGCCTTCTTCCAGTACACTGTTTTAAGCGCAGGCTGCCGAAGCTGTTTTAGCAGCTCAATCGAAACCTCCTTTTCGTAGCCAAACAGCACATGATAGGCATTAAAAAGGTTAGCTTTTGACATAAAAGACAATGATGTATCGGAATTCATATAACCCATTTAACCTTGTTCAGGGTTCCGGCGTTCGCGGGAACCCTGTGCATTTTCAGCTCAGTATGCTCTATTTTAAGTGTAATATTTTATGGTTATCAATCAATATATTGTTTGTTTGTCAAGTAAAAAATCTGTATATAGTGTTTTGCGGCAAAAAATGCGAACATCCCCATGGTTTTCCGATGGTCATGCAGAGCATAGCAAAAGACAATAGATTCGTTGATTTTTTACTTTACGAGTTTATAAATAACATCGGAAAAACGTAAGTAAGGAGTTCTTCAAAAACATTCTTCGGCGACATCCTTGACAAATTGGACAAAGCCTATAATATATATGAATTTGAGTTGTTTGTGCAGAGCGTGCATGGAGATTGATCGTGCAATAAGTTTTCTCATTGAAATGATTATAAAATATGATACATCACCATACAAAATCAGTTCGTAAAAAGCTGCGGGTGCTATCTATTACCTATCTATCACGTGGAGAAACACTTTTAACGTAAAATCCAGGAAAGTCGAAATAACGGGTGTTGGTGAAATCCTTTTGGAACGAAGCAGCAGGACAAAGCACATCAGCCTATCGGTAAGCCCCTTCAAGGGTGTTCGAGTTGCCGTGCCATTTGGAGCTATAATGTCAAGCTGATAAAATTGCCTGATGAATTGATTGACTATACTATCCTTCATAAGTTAGTGCATACCCCCGGGTTAAGGATCACAGCAAGCGGTTTTGGAATGAATTAGACAAATTTGTTGAGAAAGCGAAACACTTTAATAAAAAACGCAATAATTTGAGCAAGTTGTGGCCTTCGAGGTATATATTCTTTAATAAACGATTCTTTTTTGGGATTTATAGGGTCTGATTAAACAAAGCTGCGATCTGAACAGGCAGAAAAAGGGGTTGTCCGTCATGGGTGGTTTATTTGGAAGTGTTTCAAAAGAAGATTGTGTCAATGATCTGTTTTACGGGACCGATTATCATTCTCATCTCGGCACAAAACGTGGTGGCATGGCTGTTAAAAATTCTAAAGGATTTACAAGGTCTATTCATAACATTGAAAACGACTATTTCCGGTCCAAGTTTGAGCCTGATCTTCCATTTTTAAAGGGGAACAAGGGTATCGGAGTTATCAGTGACAACGATTCTCAGCCGCTTATTATTGGTTCGCATTTGGGATCATTCGCAATCGTTACGGTTGGAAAAATTAACAACATTGAGGAGCTGGTCAGGAAAGAATTTGCAAAAAAAATGCATTTTTCCGAGACCAGCGGCGGCGTGACAAACCCGACGGAACTGGCGGCAATGTTAATTTGTGAAAAAGGCTCCTTTGAAGAGGGAATTGAAAATGCTCAACAACTCATTCAAGGCTCATGTTCAATGCTTTTGCTTACGGAAAACGGAATTTTTGCCGTAAGGGACAGATTAGGCAGAACACCTGTTGCTATTGGAAAGAAAGAAGGCGCCTATGCAGCATCCTCAGAAACATGCGCATTTCCCAACCTTGGATATGATATTGAAAAACATCTTGGGCCGGGCGAAATTGTCTTTCTGACGCCGGATGGATATGAGCAGAGAAAAAAGCCGGAAAGCAAAATGCAAATATGCACTTTTCTGTGGGTCTATTACGGTTATCCGGCATCTGATTACGAAGAAATCAATGTGGAGTCGGTCAGGTATAGATGTGGATACGCCCTTGCAAAAAATGACGAAACAAAAGTAGATTTTGCCGCAGGGGTGCCGGACTCTGGAATCGCTCATGCAATCGGCTATGCAAATGAAAAAAAAATCCCGTATAAGCGCCCATTTGTTAAATACACACCAACCTGGCCCAGAAGCTTTATGCCGCAAAATCAACACAGAAGAGATATTGTTGCAAAAATGAAACTGATCCCGGTTAGATCGATGATAGAGGGTAAAAAGATTCTTTTTTGTGAAGATTCAATTGTAAGGGGTACCCAGTTGCAGGATAATGTTCAAGTATTATTCGATTACGGAGCGCTGGAGGTGCACATGCGCCCTGCCTGCCCGACCTTAATTTATCCATGCAACTTTCTCAATTTTTCAGCATCGCGGACAACACTTGATCTTGCCAGTCGAAAAGCAATTAGAGAACTTGAAGGAAAAGATGATAAGTTTCTGGATGAATATGCCACAGGCGGATCAGAAAGAAATATGGCAATGATAGATGAAATAAGAAAAAAATTAAAACTTACATCATTAAAATTTCAAAAGCTGGAAGACCTTGTGAAGGCGGTTGGTCTGCCAAAAAATAAATTATGCACCCACTGCTGGGATGGGTCCGGTTATTTTAAATAAAAAGGAGTTTTTAATGCCAAAACGCGACGATGTGAAAAAGGTACTTATCATAGGTTCAGGCCCTATCATCATTGGTCAGGCATGTGAATTTGATTATTCCGGCACCCAGGCCTGCAAAGCTCTTCGTTCTCTTGGTTATGAGATCGTTCTGGTAAACTCGAATCCTGCAACAATCATGACAGATCCGGGCACTGCTGATGTTACATATATCGAACCTCTTAACGTTAAAGTATTAACAGACATTATCAAGATAGAACGGCCGGATGCCCTGCTGCCGAATTTAGGCGGCCAGTCAGCCCTGAATTTATCATGTGAACTGGCGCAGGCAGGGGTTCTGGATGAATATAATGTAAAGATCATCGGTGTAAATATTGATGCCATTAAGCGGGGAGAAGATCGTACAGCCTTCAAGGAAACCATGGAGCGGCTTGGCATTGCAATGCCGAAGAGCCAAACGGTAAACAATGTCGAAGAGGCTGAAAAGGTCGCTGCAGAACTGGGTTACCCTGTTGTGATTCGTCCGGCCTATACAATGGGCGGCACAGGCGGCGGCTTGGTGTATAACATTGAAGAGCTTCGCATTATTGCTAAACGCGGTTTGTATGAAAGCCTTATAACCCAGATTCTGGTTGAAGAGTCGGTCCTGGGATGGGAAGAGCTTGAGCTGGAAGTGGTACGGGACGCTAAAAATCAGATGGTTACTGTTTGCTTTATTGAAAATGTCGATGCCATGGGTGTTCACACAGGCGATTCTTTTTGCACCGCGCCGATGATGACTATTGATCCCAAGCTGCAAAGGCGTCTTGAGAAATATGCTTATACCATTGTTGAAGCGATTGAAGTTATCGGCGGCACAAATGTTCAATTCGCGCATGATCCCAAAACAGACCGGGTTGTTATTATCGAAATTAACCCGAGAACTTCCAGGTCGTCGGCCCTGGCATCCAAGGCAACCGGTTTCCCGATCGCCTTTATTTCCGCCCTGCTTGCCTGTGGTCTAACCCTGGATGAAATCCCCTACTGGCGTGACGGCACCCTTGAGAAATACACACCTTCCGGTGATTATGTGGTAGTAAAATTCGCCAGATGGGCTTTTGAAAAATTCAAAGGCTCTGAAGATAAGCTTGGAACCCAGATGCGCGCTGTCGGCGAAGTCATGAGCATCGGAAAAAACTACAAGGAGGCATTTCAAAAAGCAATCCGATCCCTTGAGATAAACCGCTATGGTCTTGGTTTTGCCAAGAACTTCAATAAAAAGTCTCTAACTGAATTAATGAATATGCTGGTTATACCCTCAAGCGAACGCCAGTTTATTATGTATGAAGCTCTGCGCAAGGGAGCCGACATCCAGGATCTTTACGAGCTTACACATATTAAACCCTGGTTTATTAAACAGATGAAGGAGCTGGTGGCTCTTGAAGAAGAGATTCTAACATACAAAGGGAAGATGCTTCCGGATGATATGCTCATCCGTGCGAAAAAGGATGGATTCGCAGACAGGTATCTTTCCCTTCTTCTCGGGATTTCAGAAAAGGATATCAGGGAAAAGCGCATTTCGCTTGGTGTTGTCGAAGCGTGGGAATCTGTGGCGGTCAGCGGTGTTGAAAACTCCGCCTATTACTATTCCACCTATAATGCGCCATGCAAAATCGAGGTAAGCGACCGCAAAAAAATTATGGTTCTTGGCGGAGGCCCCAATCGTATAGGGCAGGGAATTGAGTTCGACTACTGCTGTGTGCATGCCGCGTTTGCCATCCGTGATGCAGGGTATGAATCGATAATGGTTAATTGCAACCCTGAGACAGTCTCTACCGATTATGATACTTCGGACAAGCTTTATTTTGAACCGCTTACTGTTGAAGATGTTTTAAGTATTTATGAAAAGGAAAAACCAGAAGGGGTTATTATACAGTTCGGTGGACAAACGCCCCTGAATATCGCCGGAGACCTGGAAAAAGCAGGTGTCAAAATTTTAGGGACTTCTCCTGAAACAATAGATCTGGCAGAGGATCGGGACCGGTTCCGTAAGGTTATTCACAAGCTGGGGATTCCACAACCCGAATCCGGCATGGCCAGCACCACGGGAAAAGCCCTCAAAATAGCCGAAAGGATCGGATATCCATTAATAGTCAGGCCATCTTACGTTTTGGGCGGACGCGCCATGGAAGTTGTTTATGACGAGGAAATGCTTTTACATTATATGTCGGCAGCCGTAGATGTTTCACCGGAGCGCCCCATAATGATCGACAAATTTCTGGAAAACGCCATTGAAGTTGAAGCAGATGCGATTGCCGATGGAACCGATGCCTTTGTTCCCACGGTTATGGAGCATATTGAACTGGCAGGTGTGCATTCCGGCGATTCCGCGTGCGTAATTCCTCCGGTGAGCATCCCTTTGAAACACCTGGAGACCATTTGCGAATACACAAAAAAGATTGCCATTGAGCTCAATGTACTCGGGCTTATGAATATCCAGTATGCTATCACAAACGACACTGTTTATATTCTGGAGGCCAATCCAAGGGCCTCACGCACCGTGCCGATTGTTTCCAAGGTTTGCAATATCTCTATGGCACGGCTTGCCACCCAGGTGGTTATGGGCAAAAAAATCTCTGATCTCAATCTGAAACCAAAACATATCCCCTATTTCGGTGTTAAGGAGGCTGTGCTCCCATTTAAAATGTTTCCTGAAGTCGATCCTCTTCTGGGGCCGGAAATGCGTTCTACCGGAGAAGTTTTGGGGCTGGCTGATTCATTTGGCCTTGCTTATTTTAAAGCCCAGAAAGCAACTCAACTATCACTGCCGATTGATGGGACTGTTCTTATTACCGTTGTTGACAAAGACAAGCCGGGCGTTCTGGAACCGGCCCGGTTGTTTAGTGATTTAGGGTTCAAGATCTTGGCTACAAATGGAACACATGACTTTCTGCAAAAACATGGCATTGAATCGGAAACTATCCGCAAACTGGGATATGGCAGGCCGCATATTGTGGATGCCGTCAAAAATGGAGAAATACAACTGATTATCAACACGCCCAGTGGAAAGGAGAGCAAGGATGATGATTCATATATAAGAAAGGCGGCGATCGAGTATAAGATTTTAAATATTACCACTACGGCTGCGGCGCTGGCAGCTGCCAAGGGCATTGCTGCTCGAAAAGCGGGAAAAACCAGGGTAAAATCTCTTCAGGCTTATCATGCGGATATCAAATAAGACCGCTTTGTCGCTGCACTTCTCGCAACGACTTGGGACATGACTTTTTACGAATTCATCAAATATTAGAAAGCAAGTAATTATATGCATTTCAAGCAAAGAACCGTTGCCGGATTAATCAACTGCTCCGGCGTAGGTATTCATTCAGGCAAAAAGGTTAATCTGACGATCAAGCCCGCGCCAATAAATCATGGCATTAAGTTCAAAAGAATAGACCTTCCAGACTGTCCGAGCATATCCGCACATTTTAATATGGTTGTGGATACAAGCCTTGCAACCGTAATAGGATATGATGGATTTATTGTTTCAACCATAGAGCATCTTATGGCGACCTTTGCAGGTTTATCAATTGATAATGCTATGGTTGAAATTGACGGCTACGAGATGCCGATAATGGATGGCAGCGCCGAAGTATTTACCTCATCAATAATTGCGGCAGGCATAAAGGAACAAGCCGGTCAACGCTGTTTTTTTGTTGTAAAAGAGCCGATTGAGTTGAAAGAAAACGGGAAATTTGTCGGCATATATCCTGAATCTTCATTTAAAATAACATGCGACATAGATTACGATCATCCTCTGATTAAAAAACAATCTTATACCATAGAACTTTCCGACCAGGTATTTGAGCGCGAAATATGCAGAGCCAGAACTTTTGGTTTCCTGCATGAATATGAAGAGATGAAAAGTTTTGGGCTTGCACGAGGCGGTTCGCTCGATAATGTTATTGTAATAGATAAGGAAAACATACTCAACAAAGATGGTTTACGGTATAAGGATGAGTTTGTGCGGCATAAACTCCTTGACTGCATAGGCGATTTTTCTCTCCTCGGCATGCCGGTTTTAGGCCATGTTAAGGTGAGCAGATCAGGCCATTTTTTTAATCATGCATTTTTGAAAAAATTCTTTGCCCAAAAAGAATCATGGGAAACCAGTATAATACAGGATGTTGTTAAAATGCCCGGATAAGGCACAAAGCTCCTGTTTTCTAAAATCACTTGCCATTTAAGAAGGTATCCGTTATTAACAGAAAACTTTCTTCCTCAATTGTCACCTTAACTTTTTTAGTTTGCCGCTTATATATTATGTTGTCATTGATTTGCCGTAAAATTAGTACCATATTTCTTTGCATATTGCTGATCATGCAAAATCCAGCCTTTGCCTCGGAGGCAGGGCTGACCAATATAATTGTCACCAACACACGCGATGATCTTTTGATTTTTCTTAATGTCGAAGGGGCTTTTAATGATAAGATAAAAAAGGCTGTTCTAAAAGGGGTGCCGGCAACCTTTTCCTTCTATATTACCCTGTACCAGGCCCGCAATATGTGGTTTGACATTAAGCTGGCTGATATAAAGATAACCCATACGATTAAATACAATAGCCTGAAGAAGGAATTTGTTGTTACACGGTCATGGGAAAAGGATAAGCCGTCTGTCGCACAATCTTTTGAAGAGGCCAAAAAGCTGATGACCGAAATTGACAGCTTAAAAATTATTTCGCTTGGCAGCCTGCAGAAAGGCAGCCAGTATCAAATAAGAGCCAAGGCAGAGCTCGGCAAACTAACCCTTCCCTTTTATCTGCATTATATTCTGTTCTTTGTTTCTTTATGGGACGTTGAAACAGACTGGTATACAATAGATTTTATCTACTGAAAGCCGGAATTTTTTCGCACCTATTATGAGCAATAATATATTCAAAAGCCCAAAATCTCATGTCTTAGAAGAGGAACTCAAAAGGCGGAAACGTGAAGGCATTCTGATTGTCATAGTTGTTTTTGCCATTGCCCTCATGACCTTTGCTGAGCACAAGGTAATACATTTTGGGGCAGGGATTCCGGTTTCCAACACAATATTGATGTTCATATTAATCAACATCAATTTGCTGCTGCTTATCCTGTTGATATTTCTTGTGTTTAGAAATCTGGTAAAGTTGCTATATGATAGAAAGCGCAAGGTGATGGGGGCAAAGCTTCGCACGAGACTTGTGGCCGCCTTTATTGCGCTTAGTCTTTTGCCTACGGTTGTACTTTTTTTCTTTTCAATCAGCTTTATTACAACCAGTATTGAATTTTGGTTTAATGTTCCAGTAGAGCAGGCGCTTGAAAACTCATTGCTTGTAGGAAGGCGCTTGTATGATCATGCGGAAGAAAATAACCGGTTTTATCTGGAAAGAATAGCCTACCAGATAAACACCAAAAAACTTCTGGATGAACAAAAAAGGAAAGCCCTTTCCCACTATGTTCAGGTTGTTCAGCGGGCATTTAATATTGATGCTGTTGAAATTTATAGCGTTAATACAAACCGTCTTACATTTGCTCTTGCCATGGAACTGGAAGATGAGCCTTTCAGCATTATTCCTACTGATGATTTTCAAAAGGATATGGAGCTAAAAGGGGTAAGGTCGGTTTTTGAAAAAATTCCGGAAGGGGAGCTGATAAGAACGATCGGAACTATTCCTTTTGGCGCAAATTACACAGATGCCGAAGGCTTTATTGTATTGTCGGTTTTGATTGCCTCTGATCTTTCTGAAAACATGGCATCCATATCAAGAGGTTTTGAGGAATATCAACAGATAATACTTCTTAAGAAACCGATCCAGACAACCTATTATATAACCCTTTCAATAGTGGCGCTGCTTGTTGTTTTTTGCGCTATATGGTTTGGGTTTTATTTGGCGAAATCCATCACAATACCGATCATGGAGCTTGCCGAGGGGACGCGAAGGGTTGCGGAAGGAGATTTGGGGTTCAGCATCGGCCCTGTGGCTGATACTGAAATCGGCACTCTTGTTGATTCATTTAATAAGATGACAAAAGATTTGCGGATCAGCAGAGAACAATTGGAGCTTTCCGCGGGTATGCTTCGCGAACAAAACATTGAGATAGAAAAAAGACGGCAGTATATGGAAATAGTATTAAAGAATGTTTCTGCCGGAGTAATAACTCTTGGCCCAAGCGGGCTTATATCAACGATAAACAAGTCTGCTGAAAAGATGCTCAATCTTAGACCAAAGGACATGCTGAATAAAAACTATAAAAAGCTGCTTAGAGAGCAGCATCTGAACCTTGCGGAAGAAATAATCGACAATCTGACCAGCTCCCGTGAGGATCATGTCACACTTCCGCTTAGATTAACAATAGAAGGAAAGCAGCGTAGTTTTATGATACATGTTAATGCGCTTAAAGACGACGCTGGGAACCATATGGGCATAGTAATGGTCTTTGATGATCTTACGGAACTGGAAAAGGCCCAGCGCATTGCGGCATGGCGTGAAGTTGCGCGCAGGATTGCCCATGAAGTCAAAAACCCTTTAACTCCGGTCTCTCTTTCGGCTCAGCGTCTAAAAAGAAGATATTCAAAGCAGATAAATGAACCGGTTTTTGAGGAATGCATTCAGATGATAATTGATCATGTGGATTTGATCCGGAACCTGGTAAATGAGTTTTCCGCGTTTGCAAGATTTCCGGCGGCAAATCCGGAGCTTTGCGATCTGCCGCCCATTATTGAAGAGACCGTGGCGCTATACAAAGAAGGACATCAAGATATAGATTTCAAAATCAGCATAACAGAGGATATTCCGACTTTAAATATTGATCGCAGGCAGATTAAGCAGGCTATGATTAATCTTGTTGATAATGCAATTGCTTCAATTAATAAGACAAACGGCAAAATTTTAATTACATTGACCAACGATCCTATCTTAAAGATTGTTCGGATAGAGGTTGCTGATAATGGCCCGGGCATTTCTTATAAAGACAAGACGCATCTTTTTGAACCCTATTTTTCAACAAAAAAGACAGGCATGGGATTAGGCCTGACAATTGTCAGTACGATTATTGCTGATCACAACGGCACGATACAGGTGCAGGATAACCAGCCTCAGGGGGCCAAATTTGTAATAGAACTGCCTGTGTAATTTTTTTATAGAAGGAGTTTTGCAATATGTTTCCATCTGTTCTGATTGTTGACGACGAACCATCCATAGTTCAGTCTTTAAGCGGCCTGCTTTATGATGAAGGTTTTGAGGTCATAACGGCAACCAATGGTTATGAAGCCTTAAAGATTATAGATAGCGAGTCGCCGGATCTTGTTTTGCTTGATATATGGATGCCGGGTATCGACGGAATTGAGACATTAAAGGAGATAAAAAAGAATAATGCTTTTATTCAGGTAATAATAATATCGGGGCACGGGTCAATAGAGACCGCTGTTAAGGCCACAAAGCTTGGAGCGTTTGATTTAATTGAAAAACCGCTTTCGATTGACAAGGTGATTGTTGCGATTAATAATGCGCTAAACTTCAGGAGGCTTGAAGAGGAAAACAGATATCTTCGTAAAAAAACAATAGAAAAGCACTCGATAAACGGAGACAGCTCTCCAACCGTGGCGCTGAAAAAGCAGATAGCGATTGCAGCCCCGACAGATGCATGGATACTTATTACAGGAGAAAACGGCACAGGCAAAGAGCTTGTCGCACGTACAATTCACCAGTTAAGCTCAAGGGCGGATCAACCCTTTGTTGGCGTCAGTTGCGCCGCAATTCCTGAAGAAATGATTGAAAGCGAGCTGTTTGGCCACGAGAAAGGGGTGTTTACTGAAGCGACCAAAAAGAAAAGAGGCAAATTTGAGCTGGCAAGCAAAGGAACGATTTTCCTTGATGAAGTAGGGGATATGAGTTTAAAAACACAGGCCAAAATTCTTCGAGTGTTGCAGGAACAAAAATTCCAGCGTGTTGGAGGAAGCAGAACATTAAGCGTCAATGCCAGGGTAATTGCTGCCAGCAACAAAGATCTTGAAAAGGAGATTGAAAAAGGAAGCTTTAGGGAGGATCTTTACTTTCGGTTGAATGTAATACCTATCGAAGTCCCAAACCTGAAGAATCGTTGCGAGGATATTCCGCTTCTTGTTGAAACCTTTTTAGATGAAAGCACAAAACAAAATCACAGTAAAAGAAAGAAAATAACCAGAGAAGCCCTCGATACCTTATGCGCCTACTCATGGCCTGGAAATGTCAGAGAGCTGAAGAATCTTGTGGAACGGATGGCTATCATGGCGGGAAACGATATAATTGATGTTTCCGATATACCGGCTCCATATAATTCAAACCTTGGGCAAGGTTTGGGGCTTGTTGAATCACGGTTGTTTATAATCGATTGCTTAAATGATGCAAAAAAGGCCTTTGAAAAAGCATTTATCCAAAAAAAACTTTTGCAATACGATAATAATGTTGCAAAAACAGCCGAATCAATAGGGGTTAAGCAAAGCTACCTGTATAAAAAGCTGAAAAGCATGTAACTACTCAGGTTCAGGGTTCCAAGGTGCACGGTTCAAGGTCTCATATTTATAACTCAAAGGTCATATCGCTGCTAACACCAAAGCATTCAAGGTTTTCTCCTCTTTCAGCTATGATGGTATTGCATTTTTTGACAATATCATCCATTTCCCTGTCTGTTCTTTCCTGGTTTAAATGGAATAGACCTAATTTTTTTACTCCGGCTTCAAAGGCCAGATCCAGCACACGAGTATATTCAGAATGGCCCCATCCTATATAGTTTTCATAATCGTCAGGCGTGTATTCGGCGTCATGAATAAGCAGATCGGCACCTGAAGAAAATTCCAGATAGTCTTTATATGAAAGACCTCCTGGATGGACAAAACCAAGTTCATTGTCTGTCAGAAAAACAAAAGTTTTATTATTTTCAATGAATTTATATCCGCTGCCGCCGTTGGGGTGGCTGATACGGATAGGGGTTATAGATACTGATCCGATCTTAAATTCTTTGGAGCATGCTTCTTCGTAATATATAGTTGCCTTTAAATTGGAGAATTTTACAGGAAAATTAGGAGGAGACATTAGCATGGGAAGTATGTTTTCCACGAATTTATTGTGAAAGGGACATTTATGCATCCGTAGAGTGGCGCTTTTAGAATATAGAGGTTTGAAAAAGGGAAGTCCCATTACGTGATCCCAATGGGCATGGGTAAAGATGATATTATAGGTAGAGTTTTTCTCTCCCATCAATTGATTGCCGAGCCTTCGAATCCCTGTTCCGGCATCAATTATTATGATGTCATTACTTTTTGCCTTGATTTCTATACATGCGGTGTCACCGCCATACTTGAGATATCCTTTACCTGAAACAGGAATGGAACCTCTTGATCCCCAGCATTTTATAAGCATTTTAACCTTTAAAACCTTTTAAGCAAAACCAACTTTAATGGAAATTTGATTTTACATAAAAGCTGCCTGCTTCAGTCGTTTTTCGGCAGCTGATCAATATACCATTTCATCGGGTCAAGCACCTCATAGCCCATGTTTTTAAATTTTTTCTTTAAAGGGGTTATGTTTTGAGTCAATAGATATGGAAAAACCGCCCGTTTTTCTTCATCCCAGTATCTTGCTACCATAATACTTCCAAAAGAAATGCCTTCTTCAGTTATTGCGTCGACAATTTTTTTCATCTGGCCGAGTTTTTCTTCCACAATGATGCACATTAGTATTCCGGGGTCTTCCATACCAATAACATTGATAAACGCGCGAAGAAGATCGCGCACAGAGATAATACCTATGAGCTTTCCCTTTTCATCTACAACAGGAAACGCCCCAACACGTGTCTGCTGGATAAGCACAAGGGCATCTTGAATGGTATGTAATGGAGAAATGGCAACAGGATCTATTGTCATTATGTCCTTTATTTTGAGTTTTGCAATTTTAGCAGTCATTTTTTTGCTGTTGTAATCGCTTAAAGGCATAGCGCTTCTAATATCACGATCCGAAACTATTCCGATAAGGTGATAATCCATGGTTACAACCGGAAGATGACGTATTCGATGCTCGGCCATTTTATCCCTTGCCTCAAAAATATCAGCATCTTTGTTGATTGTGATAATCTTTTTAGTCATCGATTTGCTGACAAACATTTTCCCCTCCACTGCTTTTATTCAAAATCTCTTGTCTTGTTTCAACAGTTTAGCCACCAAGGCTCAAAAAAGAGATATGAATTTTAAATTTTATTTATGATGCAGGATTATTCTCTGTTCTTTTCTGTATTTTATATCGTAAATCCTGTAACACGGTATAAAGAGAATTATATTATAACTTTGTTGCCTTAGTGCCTTTGTGGCTGAACTATTAAGTTTTGTTTAAAAGCTAAATTCCATTATTATTTGTAATTCAGCAAAATTTCAACATGGTTTTTTGCAAGCTCGGGAAGACGTTTAAGGGAGTATCCTCCTTCAAGAACGGAGATCAACCTTCCGTTTGAATACTTATCAGCCATTTCGACCACGCTTTTTATTATCCATGAAAATGCTTCAGTTGACAGCTTGATATCCGACATGTCATCATCCACATGACCGTCAAAGCCAGAGGATACAATGATTACCTCGGGCTTAAATAATTCAAAGGCAGGAAAAAGGTCCCTTTTTATAAGACGCTTATACTCTTCATCTCCCTTGCCGGGTAATACCGGAGAATTCTTGGTAAATCCAAATCCAGCATCCTCCCCTTCTTCGAATTCTCTCCCTGTGCCAGGATAAGCAAATGAAGGGTGCTGGTGGATTGAATAATAAAAGATATCCGGGTCATCTTCAAATATATGCTGCGTACCGTTGCCATGATGAACATCAAAATCAACGATTCCAACCCTTTTTATGCCCCATTCTTTTTGCAGATACCTTGCTGCAATCGCTACATTGTTGAAATAGCAAAATCCCATTGCCTTGTTGATTTCAGCATGGTGCCCGGGAGGTCGCACAGCACAGAAGGCATTATCGATTTCGCCATTCATGACAAGACGTGTTGTATCAAGGACACCTCCGACAGCCAGAAGCGCCGTTTCATATGTTGCCGGACATATTCTGTTGTCGGGGCAGTCGAATGTCGAGTTACCTGTAACACAAGCCTTTTTAAAACGCTTAATATATTCTTTGTCATGTACAGCCTCGATCCATTTTAGATCACAAAAGCTGGCATGAATCAAAGTGAGCTCGGCAAGAAGGCCGGCCTCTTTTATCCCCTGATAAACAGCCTGAAGTCTTGCAGGCACTTCCGGATGATAGGAACCGGTATCGTGAAGCAGATATCTTTCGTCAAATAAAAAACCTGTTTTTTTCATATGCTTTTCTTCAAATTGTGGTTAGTGCGAGTCGAACATTTTATAACATAGCCTTACTTGATGAACTCGTAAAAAGTCTAATTTTACTCTCTCTGTGACCAATTTTGGGATTCAGCTTTCACCCGGCTAAATTGCAAGAACTCGGGCTAATGCCCTCAAACAGCTTGCAATTTTTAACGCCAGGCTCGACCTGAATCTTTCTCCAAAATTGCTCAATGTCGCTCGCAAAATGACTTTTTACTAGTTCATCTTACTTGATAATTGTATCAAATATCATAAAGGCCGCTTTTACGGCTTGATTATCATGTGGCAGTTCGATTGTCGGACGTCCATTTAAGTCAAATTCGTATACCGCGCTATCCTCAGGTATTGTTCCCGCAAGCTCAAGCTCCTCATTTTTAATCATATTACGGACCGGATCGGGTAAAGCCTCACTTGCCCTGTTTAGAACAAGATAGCTTTTACCGGACACTGCGCTGAGATTTTTTGCGAGTTCATTAATTCTTGAGGCAGTCTGAAGACCGCGTTTTGATGTGTCGGAAACAACGAGAAGGAGATCAACATTTTTTGTGGTCAACCGGCTTATATGTTCCATCCCAGCCTCATTATCCATGACAATATAAGGATAATTGTCGCTCAGTCTGTCCATAAATCCTGCAAGAAGATTATTTGCAGCACAATAACAGCCTGAACCTTCAGGCTGCCCCATAACTAACAGGTCATATCCGTGTGCTTCAACTATAGCACGTTCCAGTTTCATTGACATAAAAACATTCTTGCTCATACCGACGGGAACGTTGCCGTTTTTCATCTCTTCGCGGGCATTACCGAGCGTATAGACGACTTCAAGGCCAAGCACATCATTTAAGTTGGCATTGGAATCGGCATCTATCGCAAGGACAGGGATTTTCCCCTTGCTGACTAAATATTTAATCAGCATACCTGCTAAGGTGGTTTTTCCTGTACCTCCCTTTCCTGCAAGGGCGATTACAAAAGGCATATTATCCGGTTTCCTTATGATCGAATCCGCTTGCGGCGGATTGGAGCCCCGCGAGACGGGGTTTACGCTTTAAAGAAGTTTTTATAAGTAAGTCAGATAAATGAAACAGTCAACCTAAAATTTTATCACAAAATTCGATATGGATTTTGTGTAAAAAACCGATCTGCTCAAAGTTATATTAAATTTTGTGCCTGTCGAATATTATTGACACATATCCCGCATCTCGTTAACTTTATAAATTTAAATGGTTAACCGGAATGAAGAGACAGATACTTAAAATATTCAAAAGAGAAAAAGGGATTGTTTCAGGCGAGAGGCTTAGTTCTGAGCTTGGGATATCAAGCGTTTCTATATGGAAACATGTCCGCAAACTTCAGGATTTAGGATATAATATTATTGCAAGCACAACAGGATACCATCTTATGGACTCTATTGATGCTCTTTTCCCATGGGAATTTCCAGATAGAGAATCAAATATCCACTTTTTTCCTGAAGTAACATCAACAATGGATATTGCCGGAGAGCTTGCCAGGAAGGGATGCTCACATTTTACTGTTGTAATCGCCGGATGCCAGAAAAAGGGCAGAGGTCGTTTAAAGAGGATCTGGCATTCTTCAGAAGGGGGGCTTTATTTTACCATCGTGCTCAGGCCGCAGATACCTCCTATATTAAGCCTGAGGCTCAATTTTGCAGCCTCACTCGTTCTTGTTCAATTGTTGCGTCAAATGTTTTGTGTTGATGCTGTGGTTAAGTGGCCCAACGACATACTGGTCAACAACAGAAAGATATCCGGAATGCTGTCTGAAATAGAGGCGGAATCGGACAGGGTCTCTTTTATAAATATCGGTCTTGGTATAAACGTGAATAACGATCCAGCCGCCAAAGAACCCACCGCTACTTCATTAAGGTGTATTCTCGGCAAAAAAATATCAAGAAAACAGCTCCTTTCTGAGTTTCTTGATAAGTTTGAAAGCTACATTAATAATGCGAACCTTGATAATGTAATCTCTGAATGGAAAAAACATACAATAACCCTTAACCGGCGCGTAAAGGTAGTAACATGTCATGATATATCCGAAGGGGTCGCAATAGATGTGGATGAAAACGGAACGCTGATTCTGGAACTAGCGGACGGATCAATTAAAAAGGTTATATACGGCGACTGTTTTCATGTGTAAGAGGACATAGATGTGAACACAAATCGTTCCATACAGCTTCGCAAAGCAGCATATACTTCACTTTTTGCAGCCTTAATTGCCGCAGGCGCATACCTTTCAATACCAATAGGCCGGGTTTCCATCGTCCTGCTCGTCAACAATTGACACATAAGCCTATCTATAGTAAACTGTAAATATTTATAATTGTCGGTTCACGGTTATGAAAAAAAGGTTGATGTTGCGGATTGTGAATTTTGCATAAGCGCGTGTGCTCTTAAGCAAAACATGAAAGAACAAAAAAATGTTACAACAAGGAGCATACTTAATTGAAAGTAGTAATTATAGGTGCAGGCGAGGTTGGTTTTCATGTTGCAAGCCGCCTGGTTAATGAAAACAAAGATGTGGTTGTTGTTGACAAAGATACTGAAGCAATCCGTCGCGTATCCGATAATCTAGACGTTCAGGTTGTAAACGGGTCGGGAAGCAGCCCTTTATCACTGGAGGAGGCAGGCCTCAAAGATGCTGAAATACTCCTTGCCGTGACAAACAGTGACGAAGCAAATCTTGTGGCATGTCTTGTTGCTGACATACTTTCTCCGTCAACAAAAAAACTTGCCCGAATACGGAATGCGGGTTTTGATCAATACCATGACAATTTCCGCAAACATGCTCCTCATATAGACACCTTAATCAATCCTGAGATCGAGGTTGTAAAAACAATCGACAGAATGATGAATATGCCCGGTGTCGTTGACGTCGGAGAATTTTCAGATGGTCGTATCAAATTTATCGCAATTCGTTTGGATAAGGATGCACGATTGGCCGGGACCCGTCTCTCAGAGCTTTCCAGCATATCAGAAAAACAAAGGCCTCTTATTATTGCCATTATCCGCGAGGAAAAGCTGATTATCCCCAGTGGAGATGACGCGTTATTGGCCGGAGACCTTGTATATTTTATTTGTGAAGAGGAAAAACTATTAGATACTCTGGCTGTTTTTGATAAGCATGCAGAGCCTGCAGAGCGCGTTCTTATAATAGGAGGAGGAAAAATAGGACTAAGACTGGCCAAATTGCTTGATGAAAAATCTATTTATACCAAAATAATTGAAAAAAACCCCGACCGATGTGCCAAGTTGGCCGCGAAATTGAATAAGGTTGTTGTGCTTCATGGAGACGGTTCCGATCAAGAACTCCTGAAAGAGGAAAACATCCAGGATATTGATGTGGTTGTTACGCTGACAAACGATGAGGAGATTAATATTTTAGCTTCGCTGCTTGCCAAACGAATGGGGGCGCGCAAAACAATCACAAAGATCAGCAAGTTCAGCTATTTCCCCTTGATGTCGGCCATTGGGATTGAACAGGTTGTCAGCCCACGACTTTCCGCAATCAATACAATTTTGCAGCATATTCGTCGCGGCAAGGTGCTTTCCTCCATATCAATTAAAGGTGAGCAGGCTGAATTCATGGAGGCGATGGCTCTTGAAACTTCAGACATAGTGGGCAAACCTCTAAAGAATATTTCCTTTCCAAAGGGGGCGCTTGTTGCCGGCATAATACATGAAGAGAATTTTATTATCCCTGCCGGCGATTCCATTATAAATCCCGGCGACATGATAATAATATTTGCAAGAAAAAAAGCCATCCCGAATGTTGAGAAAATCCTCACAGTTAAACTGGAATATTTTTAAATGCGCTGGCGTTATATAATTAATATCGTTGGTGTGTCGGCCATTTTTTTGGGGCTAACCATGATATTCCCCCTTATGGCTGGTCTTTATTTCAACGACCAAAGCGTTATACCTATTTTAAAGTCTATTGGAATAACAATATGTTCAGGTTTTTTGCTTCACATGGTTTTCAGGAAAGCTAAGGCGGAATTCATCAGCCAGCGTGAAGGGATAGCAATCGTGGCCGTAGGATGGACGCTTGCAGGACTGTTCGGAGCATTACCGTTTTATCTGGGCGGTGAAATAAGTTGTTTTGTGGATGCTTTTTTTGAATCGGTTTCCGGGTTTACTACAACCGGAGCATCGATTTTAACCGACGTAGAGGCTGTATCAAAAGGGCTCCTTTTCTGGAGAAGCTTTATGCAGTGGCTTGGCGGTATGGGTATCATACTCTTGTCTGTGGCTATTCTTCCATTTTTAGGGGTCGGCGGCATGCAGCTTTACAAGGCAGAGGTTCCAACCCCTGTCCCGGACAAGCTAAAGCCACGAATAAGGGATACGGCCATGATTCTGTGGAAGGTTTATGCCATCATTTCTCTGGCTGAAGTTGTTCTTCTGCTGATAGGTGGAATGAATCTTTATGAAGCTTTGTGCCACACATTCACAACAATGCCTACAGGTGGATTTTCAATAAAAAACGCTTCAATTGCTCACTACAACAGCCTGTATTTTGATATTGTAATCATTTTTTTTATGCTGCTTGCCGGGATAAATTTTTCGCTTCATTACCAAATGCTCAGAGGGAAACCGCTCGCTTTCTGGCGCGATTCAGAATGCCGGTTTTTTCTTACCTTTGTTTTTCTGTTGATTGTTGTCGTGTCATTTAATGTTTATGGCTCAATATACGAAAAAATCGGCCAGGCATTTCGCTTTGGAGCTTTTCAGGTGGTCTCTATTATTACGACCACGGGCTATGCAACAGCTGATTACGAAAAATGGCCTGCCATGTCCCAGCTTATCCTTCTGTTTTGCATGTTTATGGGGGCTTCAGCAGGTTCGACCGGCGGAGGTATGAAATGCATCCGTGTCATGCTTTGTTTTAAGTATTGTTACAAAGAACTGTTTGCCCTTATTCATCCACATGCGGTTACACAAATAAAAATAGGAGGCAAACCGGTTTCAGATGATATAATGAGAAGTATTTTAGGGTTTCTTGCCCTTTATATGAGCCTTTTTGTTTTTTGCTCTATCCTGCTTGCGGGCATGGGGGTGGATTTTATTACCTCTTTTGGCGCAGTTGCAGCCACTATCGGAAACATAGGACCGGGTTTTGGGATTGTCGGGCCGGTTGACAACTACGCGCAAATACCATTTGCCGGAAAATGGCTGCTTATATGGTGCATGCTTTTGGGAAGGCTCGAAATTTACACGGTAATAATTTTTTTTGTACCTGAATTCTGGCGCAAATAACAACTATTTTTATTGACAACCATAGAATTTACTATTAGGTATTTACTCTTTTAACAGGGCCGTTAACTCAGTTGGTAGAGTATCTGCCTTTTAAGCAGAGAGTCGCGCGTTCAAGTCGCGCACGGCCCACCATATATGTGTCCCCATCGTCTAGCCTGGTCCAGGACACCGGCCTTTCACGCCGGCAGCACCGGTTCAAATCCGGTTGGGGACGCCACTTTTATCATCACTGCCCCCAGCCTATTTGATAGCAACGTCTTTCAGGTCAATCCCCAGTGCATTTCCCATGGTTTTTAGAAGTTTTAGAGAAGGCGCGTGTTTATTGTGCTCAGATAGGGCTGCTGTAAATATCCCCTCTGTTTGTGATTTTAATAGCCCGGCGGTCTTTTGATGGGAAAAGCATTTACACCTATAGAGAGTTTATGCTAAAAAAATCTCAAAACACATCACAAAAAAAAAACAGGGAATGTTTAATGAATAATAATGCAACAGAATCCTCTCTTCCGTCAAACTTTATCCGCAATATTATTGCTGAAGATTTGAAGGCGAACAAAAACAACGGCCGTATTGTAACAAGGTTTCCGCCGGAACCGAACGGCTATCTGCATATCGGACACGCCAAGTCGATCTGTCTTAATTTTGGAATTGCCGCCGAACATGAAGGAGGCATTTGCAATTTGCGATTTGATGATACCAATCCCGGCAAGGAGGATGTCGAATACGTTGAATCAATAAAAACAGATGTCAGGTGGCTTGGATTTGACTGGGGTGACCGGCTCTATTATACATCAGACTATTTTGATCAACTATACGGGTGTGCTGTTCAGCTTATAAAAAAGGGTAAAGCCTATGTGTGCAGCCTGAGTGCGGAAGAAATAAGAAAGTATCGCGGTACTCTGACCGAACCTGGGGAAGACAGCCCCTGGCGCAACCGTTTGATTGAAAAAAACCTGGAAATGTTTGAGCTGATGCGGGCAGGAGAATTTGAAGACGGTGAGCATGTGCTTCGGGCAAAAATTGATATGAAATCCCCGAATTTAAATATGCGTGATCCTGTTATTTACCGGATTAAACACATGGCGCATCACAGAACCGGCAACACATGGTGCATTTATCCGATGTATGATTATGCTCATTGTCTTTCCGATTCCATCGAAGGGATTACGCATTCCCTCTGCACCCTTGAATTCGAAGACCACCGGCCGCTTTATGACTGGATACTTGACGAGCTGAATGTAGATTGTCATCCTCAGCAGATTGAGTTTGCCAGGCTCAACATGACCTACACAGTGATGAGCAAGCGGAAGCTTTTAAAACTGGTTGAACAGGGGCATGTTTCCGGATGGGATGATCCGCGGATGCCGACCCTGTCAGGCTTGCGGAGACGCGGTTATACGCCGGAATCTATCACGGTATTTTCTGATCGCATCGGAGTGGCCAAAAAGGAAAGTATTGTAGATTGTGCATTGCTGGAACACTGCATAAGGGAAGATCTGAACGAACGATCCCCCAGGGTTATGTGTGTATTGCGACCGCTTCGCGTGGTTATTGACAACTATCCTGAAGACCTGACAGAGGAACTGGAGGCTCAGAATCATCCGACAAATCCGGGCATGGGGACCCGGAAGGTTCCGTTTTCCAGGGTCCTGTATATTGAACAGGAGGATTTTCGTGAAGATCCGCCCAAAAAGTTTTTTCGACTGGCGCCGGGCCGTGAAGTAAGATTGAGATACGCCTATTATATCAAGTGTGAGCAGGTGGTAAAGGATGAAAAAACCGGCAAAATTATTGAGCTGCGCTGCACATATGATCCTGACACAAAAGGGGGTTGGTCTTCGGATGAACGCAAGGTCAAGGGAACCCTTCACTGGGTTTCCGCGCCTCATTCAATCAAGGCTGAAGTCCGTTTGTATGATCGTCAGTTTATAAAAGAAAACCCGACAGGGGTAAAAGCCGGAGCTGATTTTATGGATTATTTGAATCCAGACTCCCTGGAAACACTAACATCCTGCCATGTTGAACCATGCCTTGCGCGCGCAAAACTGGAAAGCCGGTATCAGTTTGAAAGGCTTGGTTATTTTTGCGTGGATTCTGTTGATTCTCATGAGGGTGGGCTTGTATTTAACAGGACAGCAACCCTGCGTGATTCATGGGCAAAAATAGAAAAAAAACAGGACCGCCGGCCTTAACCTGTTATCCTGACAGTGCAGGATTTGGCACCAAAGTCTCTCCACGAAAAGAACTGCAACCTCGTGTTATATGCATAAAGATAGGTTCTCTTTTCCGGTTCATCAACTATTTTTTCACCGGCAAATCTGCCTGGGGCGGATAGAAATTTCGAGACTAAAATAAAGCCGGGAAGGTGAAAAACAGGGGAGATGAATTTGGTTGATCACCGTATTTTGTTGGTGGAAGATTAGATAAGGGAGGCTTTGTTAATGGATTTTATTGAAAAGACAAGAATTAGGATGGAGAACTGGATCACACACAATGATCATCATCAAAAGGAATATGAGATACTTGCCAAACAACTGGAAACAGCGGGAAAGAACAAGAGTTCGGAGCACGTCAAAGAAATGATAAAGATGGCGGCTAAAAGTAACGATTTTTTGCGCAACGCTTTAAAAGCACTCGATTAATTTGGTGGGTATCATTCAACGGGTTTGTATTGATCCTCGATTTCCCATAAAATGGTTGATCCAGGAGGACTTCCGGTTTAATGACCAGTCCCTTGGCGGGACAATATTTTCCTTGAGGCTCCCTTCTTCACCAAACGATTTCAAGCGCTCATAAGCCTGAACATAAATACACTGTTTGACCCCTGGATAGACCTCGCACCATCCACTGCGACTCCCGCCGCAGGGGCCATTAAGAAGATATTTTGCGCATTGCGATTGCGGGCATAAAAAGGCTGTTTCAGACAGTGTACAGTCTCCGCACATCAGACATTCAAAACCGATAAATTTAATGATATATTCAAGCTGCGTAAATAGTTTTTCAAGAGATGTTCCGGATATTTTACGACAAACAGCTCTTGTTGGACGATATAACCATCCCTTTTGGTCAAAAACTGTTTTGTGAACCCATCTATTAAAACGATAGCTTGCCGATCTTCGGGGGACGCTTTGGTGTCGATTGACCGGCGCATCCGTGTTCAGCCCTGTTTTACGATCCGGTTCATAGTAGTAAAAACCCCCTTCCTGCGGAAAAGAGAACTCCCGTGCCCATTGCCGCCAGTCGGGATAAAATTCTTCCCCCTTTTCCAGTACAAAGTCTATATCTTCATAGGTAAGTTGGGAACCTCCTATGTGCACACCATCAAACCCAAGACCTTTAAGGATGGCAAGCAGCTTGGCGGCGCGAATTAATTGATTCTTTTTCCCTCTGTCCGGAAGCCGGGCTTCCTCTTTATACATGGACATCAGTTTGTCGGTCACTACGCAGCCCGGAACCGATCCCTGATGCATGACTGAAGCCACAGTCGTGCTCGGTATATATACATTTCCCAGTATCGGGATGCCCATGCTGTTTTGTCGCATATACCGGAGCGCCTCATCAAACTTGCGCGCGTCAAATCCTACCTGGGTAATGACAAAATCGGCGCCGGCGGCAATCTTTTTGTGCAGCTTAAAATATTGGGTCATTAATTCTGCTTCGAGCTTCTTAAAAGGAGAAATAACACACCCCTTGAAAAAAGGGATAGGAGGGAGTTTGGTCCCACCCCCGGGCGCATCCTTTTCCACCTCAAATCCCCTGGTCATCTCATCAACCATTGCTATAAGCTGCACCGTGTCCAGATCAAATACCGGTTTGGCAAACCCTTTAAAACCGTAACGAGGATAGTCCCCGCCCATGACAAGAAGATTGTGCATTTTCTCTCTGCCTTGCGCAAACAAACGGCTTTCCATCTGATTTCGATTTCTATCCTTACACGTCAAGTGCACAAGAGGATCGATTCCGAGCTTTAAGATCTCTTTCCCCAATACCCCAGGGCTAAGGGCAGGATGCCCGCCTGCATTTTCCGTAATGCTCAAGGCCTGGATTTTTCCTCCCAAGGCGGCCTTTTCAGCAAAAGCAAGGAGATTGTCCTGGACTCTGCCTCTGGACCCTCTGCCCGGGACCAGTTCGCACGTTATGGCAAACACGTTTTTGTTTAGAAGTGATTCCTTGAATCTGTTTTTTTCGTTGGGATTAGAATTCATATGGTTATCTTAAACTTTAATTGAATCGCAATAGCGAGCGCGTTTAAACCTTTTCGCCAGGTTCTTGAAATCTTTGTCAAATTCAGCGAGTTTCCGTATTTCCTTAAAGACTTTCTTCACTATAATTCCTCACTGAATAAGGCGAGGTTCGATAAAATACCGCTTCATATTCAATAATTTCTCCATTACTTCCCTAAGGCTGCGTTCGACGACGGATCTCTACCATGGATTGCGCCGAAAAAAGCAAGTTCCCATCTGTTTAATCCATCTTTTTTTGTAACCAGGTTAATGTTTCCGGGAAAGTCTTGAATGTTACTTCCGTTCCTGTTTCATCGTAGGATTCATTTATGATGCCGGCTTTGGTTCTTAACTGTCCTAAAAGGTGTCCTTTGTCGTACGGGATCACCATCGTAGTTTCGATCATATTTGATTCGAAATACTGAAGAATTTTCTTTCGTAGAAATGCGACATCCTCGGGGTTATGCGCAGAGATGAAGATTCCATCGGGAAATTCACGGTGTAGCTCTTCCAGCTCCCCGGTTGTGAGTTTGTCAATTTTGTTCAGGATTAGCCGGCTTGGAATTTTTTCACCACCGATCTCTTTCAGGACCGATTGCGTCACAACCAATTGAGATCGAAAAGCCGGATCGGAGACATCGACCGTAAACAAAAGTAACGAAGCGGCAAGCGCCTCATCAAGAGTAGATTGGAAAGATGCAACTAAATCGTGAGGTAATTTCTTGATAAATCCAACGGTGTCGGAGACGAGTACAGGCGGAAAAGCCTCTGGCTGCATAGCTTTTACACGGGTATCAAGGGTTGCAAATAATTTATCCTGTACCAATACATCGCTGCCGGTCAGCTTTTGCATTAGCGACGACTTGCCGGCATTGGTATAACCAACCAGAGAGACCTGGAAATTTTCTTTCCTGCGGCTGCGCCGTCTAATTTGCTCGTCGCGAATGCCAACAAGGCGTGTCTTTAACTCGGATATGCGGTCTCGAATGCGACGTTTGTCGAGCTCGTGAGAAGTCTCTCCTGCTCCTTTAGATCCAAGACTGCCGCCTTGGCGATCACCTCCAATACGAGATGCTCTTATCCTTGGCGCCAAATAAGCCAGTTTGGCGATCTCAACCTGAATAAGGGCTTCCCTGCTTTTGGCATGACGGCTGAATATTTCGAGGATCACACCGGTTCGGTCCAAAACTTCTACGCCGGTCGCTTGTTCAAGGTTTTTCAATTGCTTAGTGGAAATTTCACCATCATAGACGACAACATTGGCTTGCACGCTGTTTTTTGCCATTGGGTCATCGCTTGAACTCTCTTCATCTGAGCCGGCGAGACTGCCGACTGGATAATCTTCGTCAATGTCGTCGCAGGTTTCATCTTCTGATTTCCGGCTAAATCCTTCAACAATTCCAGAGCCGCCGGTATAGCCGGCAAGTTCTTTTAATTTTCCAGCGCCCAATAAGGTCCCCATATCAGGTTTTGGGCGGCGTTGCGTTAGCGTTGCGACGACCTTGAGGCCCATGGTTTTAACCAGGCGCCTGAGTTCGAGAAGAGACGAATCGTTCTCCTCATCGGAAACGCCATGAGTTTGAACTGAAAACAAGACCGCCGTTTTCTTTCCTTTGTTATCATTTGATTGTTCGATCATCTTTTGGTTTGACCATCCGTATTCAATTTAAAATGTTGTTTTTATATTTTTATGGGGATCTATCGTCATCTCATCTTTTCAAATCTATCCTGGTTTGCTCCCCATAGCTGCAGGTGAGCTTAACCGATCCCCGTTGCAAGGTCATAGGTTTCTTCGTTTCCATTAACAATCGGGATATTCTAAAGTAATTTTACCCAGTTTCCCTTTCCTGAATTCACCCAAAACAATACTGGACACTCGCAGGTAATCGACAATACCAGCTTTCAAAAGGCAGCCCCTTTTGGCTGCAATATTTTCCAGAATTTCAAGGGGCGTTTTATCTTTAATATCAATTTTGAATCTGGCACATAATTCTTCCGGGGCAATTTCAACCAGTTTTTCTATAAGATTAGATGCAAGCGTCGTCACATCCAGAACATCATCATTTATGGTTCCGATAAAGGCGAGATTTGTAAAAGTTTCTTTATCTTTTCTGGGGCGCAAAATTCCAGGAGTATCCAGAAGTTCAAATTGTGATTTTGCCTCTATCCACTGTTTAGCCCGTGTAACTCCAGGCTTATTGGCGGCCCTGGCCTTTTTTTTCCCGGCCATGCAATTTATCAAAGTGGATTTACCCACATTGGGTATACCTACCACCAGGGCTCTTATGATTTTATTTTTAATTCCAGCCTTATTAATTACCTTACGGGCTAAATTTGTAATATTTTTTAAACCATCACCTTTAACAGCACTTACCAACGCAACCTCGGTATCCCCTTTGTTAAAAAAGGAAACCCACTTTTTGTTGCCATAATTACTGCTAAGGTCGCATTTATTCAAAATTACAATTTTTGCTTTTTGCCCGATTATTCTATCAATATTCATATCTTTACTGGATAAGGGAGCCCTTGCATCCAAAACCTCGAAAACAATATTTACTGCTTTCAAGTTCTTTTTTAAAAGATCCTCAGAATCTTTCATATGTTTTGGAAACCAGTTTACATTTTCAGTCATTACAAACACCATTTTTATTTTAAATGCAGTTTTTTTAAATACATAGTTCCGGGGACATCCATGAAAAAAAAGGTCACCCATTTTGCTTCAGGGTCAAGCGTAGACCCCTTTTCTTCCTCGCTCAAGATTTAATCGACACCAGTAGTGTCCGGTTAAGATTTTTGAAACATGGGTTAACTATATTAATATATATTAAATATTGACGAAATCCAAAGGGATCGATTTGAATTTGCCATAAACCTGGTTTTATGGTTCTTTTGCAGAAAAACATGCGAAAGGAGCCTCACTATGAACCAGGGTCAAACTATTTTCTCTCAGGCAATCGATTTTCTACCAAAGAAAAAATTTAGTCAATGTGTCAATCGTTATAGTGATAATCACTGTATACATTCTTTTACATGCTACAATCAATTTTTATTTATGGCTGCTCAACTGGCATACCGTGAAAGCTTACGTGATATCGAGCGCTGTCTACGGGCCATGCAGGAGAAACTTTACCATATTGGTATAAGGGGTAAGGTCTCTCGTAACACTTTGGCTGATGCCAACGAAATTCGAGATTGGCAGATATACAGCGACTTTGCCCAAATTTTGATTCATGAAGCTCGTAGTCTGTATGTCGAAGATGATTTTGGCCTTGAATTGAAAGAGACCGTATATGCTCTTGATTTATCGACAATTGATCTATGCCTTTCGGTTTTTCCATGGGCTCGATTTCGCAAAACCAAGGCAGCCGTAAAATTACATACGCTACTGGATTTGCGCGGCGATATCCCGACTTTTATTTGAATTACTGATGGTAAAGTTCACGATGTTAATGTGCTCGATCATCTTATTCCGGAACCGGGCGCAATCTATATCGTGGATCGTGCCTATTTGGATTTTCAGCGGCTTTACCAAATACACCAGTACTTGGCCGTATTTATGACTCGTTCTAAAACCAATACAGGGCTTTGCCGTTTATATTCACAAAAAGTTGATAAAACCACTGAAGTTAGATATGATCAAATAGTTTTACCAATGGGGTTTTATGCAAAAAAAGATTATTCGGCCAAGCTACGTCGCATAAAATATTTCGATGCTGAACAAGAAAGAACATTCATTTTCCTTACCAATTCACGCTTCCGGCGTTAACGATTGCCGAGTTGTATCGTTACCGGTGGCGAGTGGAAATATTTTTCAAATGGATCAAACAGCATTTGAGAATCAAAAAATTCTTTGGCACATCGGAAAATGCTGTTAAAACTCAAATATGGATCGCAATATCAACGTATGTTCTGGTTGTCATAATGAAAAAACGGCTGAAAATTGATTTGACTCTCTACACTGTTTTGCAGATTTTAAGTATATCTCTTTTTGAGAAAAAGCCTATTTATAAGGTGCTGGCGCAAAGTGATTACAAAAACCAAATTACTATCGGACATATCCAATTGAAATTATTTGAATGTTAACCGGACACTATTTATATAAAGGTGATCGCAAATGACTCAGGAAGTAATAGTTCGCTTTCCACCCAGTCCGACCGGATATTTACATATCGGCGGTGCCAGAACAGCTATATTCAACTGGCTTTTTGCCAAAAAAACAGGCGGTAAGCTGATTTTGAGAATAGAGGATACCGATGCGGAGAGGTCTACAGAAGAATCTATTAAGGGAATTATTGAAAGCTTGAAATGGCTTGGGATTACCTGGGATGAAGGACCATATTTTCAGTCTCAATTCATTAAAGAACATCAGTTTGCCGCACAAAAACTCTTGGAATCAGGACATGCATATAAATGTTTTTGCACTAAAGAGACGCTTGATAGAAAGCGTGAAGAATCTCTTAAGAAAAAAGGCTCATTACACTACGATGGCACATGCCGGAATTTAACATCAGAAGAGGTTTCTGCAAAAGAGGCGGACGGAATTCCATGCACAATTCGTCTGAAAGTACCCCATGTTGAAGGTTCTGTATGTTTTAAAGACATAGTGTATGGTTTTATTGAAAACAAGTATGAAGATATAGATGATTTTGTAATAGTCCGATCTAATGGGAAGCCTCTTTATATTCTTTCCAATACTGTAGATGACATAAGGGATAGGATAACACATGTTATACGCGGTCAGGATGGCTTGGGAAATACTCCAAAGCAGATATTGCTGTACAAAGCTCTTGGAGCATCTGTTCCAGAATTTGCCCATATGTCTTTAACGCTTGATCCCCAAAAGGCCAAGATTTCAAAACGAACTCACGGAGAATTGGTCGCAGTACATTTTTACAGGGAGCATGGCTTTTTGCCCTGGGCTTTAGTAAACTTTCTGGTCCGTCTTGGATGGTCAACACCCGATTCCAGAGATATCTTTACAAAAAAGGAACTTGTTGAAGCATTTTCATTAGAGGGAATAAACAGAGCTAATTCTATTTTTAATGTTAATAAAAATGATCCAAAGTTTTTTACAGATCCAAAAGCTTTGAGCATAAACACACATTACATTCGGAATCTTCCTGTTGAAGAAATTGAGCCTTATGTTAAGGCAGAACTGGAAAAGGCTGGAATTTGGAATCCTGAGTTTGAATCAGTAAAACGTGACTGGTACCTTGCTACAATAGATCTTATTCGAAGCAGGTATCATGTTACCACAGAGTTTGCCACACTTGGCAAAGCATATTTTTCCGATGAGTATCAAATGGAAGAAAAAGCTCTGAAAAAAAACATTTTAAAGCATGATGGCCTGAAAAACTGGTTTTCGATTTTGGCAGACCGCATTGATGCTATAGAGTCATTTTCTATTGAAGAAACCGAGAATGTGATACGGTATATGGCTGAAGAATTCGGCATAAAGGCGGGAGTTTTGATAAATGGAATGCGTGCGGCGGTTACAGGGCAGGCAGTTGGGCCAGGTCTTTTTGATATCCTTATTGCTATTGGGCAGAAGCGAGTTGTAGAGCGCTTGCGCAAGGCTGTATCATTATTTGACTAAGAGGGATAGGCTGTCCGAGAAGAAACCTTGGTATTGGTATGCGACAGAAAAAAGGATCCCATAGTATCTGTGCTTGATGAAAGGCTGAAGGAGATCGAGACCGGTAACAAGAAGGGAATTTCCTTGGAACACGTAAAAAGGGAATTGGGAAAGAAGAGGGGCCTGTTTGACGAAGAAGAATGTAGAAAATAGGTAGATGAAGAAAGAGTTTGGGGACGCCCTTTATATTTCCACATTTGGGCTTAAGGATCGATGAGATTGTAGCCCTTTTATTGTACTATTGTCTCCCCTCGCTTTACCAACTGACTCACCCCGGCCAATAGAGATTCAATCGCCTTGCTATTTGAGCCATACTAATACAAGGGTCTCTTACCACCCAATAACATAGTAGATTTCTTGCCGCAACCCGTAACCATCATTTCAAAACTTTAAATGTAAAGGGATGTCCCGAAAGCCAAATGATAATTTGTAAACTGCAAAACTAAAGGGCGTCCCCAATATCCATAAAAATTTTAGCTATGGTGAATTCAAGTTGCAAGTGCACCAAATAAAATAAATAGTGGACATGAAATTACTGAATAAATAAGACTGCATAAGAGCTGTTCAAAAAAGAAGGGCTTTGAAAAATCCGCATGCTGTCATTGCGCCTGCCTATGCGTGACCACACGCATACAAGAACGCAGTGAAGCAATCTCGAATTACCTGTAATTACGAATAGATTGCCACGTCGCTTCGCTGCTCGCAATGACTTGAGAAGCGTTTTTCAACGATCTCAAAAGATGGATAAAAAAGGCTGGTTACAAACGTGGTGCCGAAGGCCGGACTTGAACCGGCACGGCCGTAAGCCACTACCCCCTCAAGATAGCGTGTCTACCATATTCCACCACTTCGGCATTTGGCCGGGCCTAAAAACCGTTAATTTGCATCATTTTGCCGTCAAATTAACGTATACTTGACAAATAGCCGTTAATTGTGTATGCTCCCCCCCATGGCGACAAACAATGCTATAAAAGACAAAATTAAGATTCTCAAAACCCGATACGATCAGCTTCGGAAGGGAAGGGAGTCTTTGCTTGCGATCATTGATGAATCTGAGCTTTCGGAAAGCGTTTTCAATTCAAATGCTATCGAGAATTCGACCCTGACGCTCAAAGAGACCGAGCGTATTCTGCTTGAACTTGAGGTCTCCCGTAATGTCTCGGTCCGGGAGGTTTTTGAAGCAAAAAATCTCGCGCGGGTGATGGAATACACCAGAGGTAAGGCCGGCGAAGCGGAGCTTTCCATAGACATGATCCTGCTCCTGCACACGATGCTCATGGGAAACATCAATGACGCCATTGCGGGGCGGTTCCGCACGGCGGGTGAATATGTTCGCGTGGGAACACATATAGCTCCGGCGCCGGAACAGGTGGAGGGCATGATGGAGACGATTCTGCTGGAATATTCTGCGGATCAGACTGCTTACTTTGCCGATAAGATCGCAAGATTCCATCTGGATTTCGAGA
>DATKWZ010000008.1 GCA_035529315.1 Anaerolineae bacterium | reverse complement strand
AAGTAAATCCCGGAAACAGCCTGTTTCTTGTCGGCGATCCAAAACAGGCTATCTATTCATTTCGCGGGGCGGATGTTTTTGCCTATCTTGATGCGAAAAATGAAATAGAGGAATTGTCAAAACAGCAGAAAGCTAATTTATATTCTTTGGATATCAACTGGCGCTCACAACCTGAACTAATAAACGCGTTTAACAGCCTGTTCGGCAGACAGGAATGGTTTAAGCCCGGAAACCAGGCAGGCAAATTCGATATATGTTATCAGTATGCGACTTATCCGGAAAAAAAGGACAACCTGACATTATTAAGCTTAGACGAGTCTAAGCGCGGCGTGTTGAACATTGTGGACTTCAGCAAGGCATCATCCCACAGTCTTGCCAGGCTGCAACTTGCAAAGTTTATTGCCAAAGAAATCCAGCATCTAATTTCCTTTGCCAATATCAAACTGGTTCAAAAGGGGAAAGAAGAAAAGAGGCTGAGTTTTGGCGATATCTGCATCCTTGTTCGCGCTAAATCTGATGTGCCTTTAATAGAATCAGAGCTTTCCAGCCTTGCAATCCCATATACGTATTATAAAAAACCCGGTCTTTTCCAATCTGATGAAGCCTTTTATTTAAGCATGATTTTTCACGCAATCCTGGATCCTGTTAACAGCACGGATGTAAAAAGGGCGCTTTTAACCCCTTTTTTTAGATTTAAACCTGCTGCATTGAATGCTTATGAAAAGTTGCCTCATTCGCATCCATTAAAACAAATGCTTTTCAAATGGAATGAATATGCATTGTCACGCGACTTAAGTCTTCTTTTCCAGTCACTTATAAATGATTCAGGTTTGCTTTTTCGCGAGGCTGAAAAAGTTTTCTGGGAAAGGGAATACACAAATTACCGGCAAATATTTGAGTATCTGGAACAAACAGCCTATCTGAAAAATATGGATTTCAGGCAGCTGACTTCGTTACTTGATGGCTACAGAAAAGATACGGTTCGCGCTGATCAGGATGCTGATATTCATCAAATTGAAACCGAGGAGGAAAAGGTCCGGATAATGACCATGCATGTCAGCAAGGGGCTTCAATTTCCAATAGTTTTTATTGCCGGTGGATTAACTCAAAGATCTGCTGGTTCTGATAATTGTTATATATATCACAAGATCGTGGAAGAAAATGACCTGTCTAAGGCAATTAAGACAATCGATCTTTCAATCCAAAATGGTCAAGGCGGCCAAAAAGGCCAAAGTGGAAAGGAAAAACATCTTCTTGAAAAAACAGATGAAGACAAACGTCTTTATTATGTTGCTTCCACCAGGGCTGAGCACAAACTTTATCTTCCATATTATCCCCATACTAAAAAACAGCAATGGGTTGGGCCGGTATGCAGCCTGCTTTCTCCTGCCATGGAAAAGGCTTTCCCCAAAGATGATGAAAATAAAAGTATTTTATGGCTTACGCCGGATGATCATTATTTTGCAGATGATAAAATAAAGCCGGATAATCAATCATATCTTCCTGAAATACAGATAAAAGATCAAGCAGATCTTTTCCCTCACACAAGAAATTACAGGTATAAAAAAATCAGGTTGGAGTCCTTTACAAGTCTGCACGATAAAATTTTCCTCATGCATAAAGGAGGCGAGCAAACAACAGGGTTTCAACTTGCAGATGAAAAATCCAAAGAGGATGACGAAAGCTTTGGTTTGCAAAAAACGGATATTGTGCCTGCCGGCATAATCCCTGACGAAATGCCCGGCGGAACCGAAACAGGCTCTATGTTTCATAATATATTAGAGCATATTGATTTTACGCATGCTGTTGAAAAAATGGACGCGGCGCAGGATAAGGTTCGCTCTTTACTGGATGATCCTGAAACAGGGGATATTATTTTGAAACAGATGGAGATATACCGCGTAGAGGAGCGCTGGGCATATAACATCTGCCGGGTTATAAAAAATACCCTTACAACGCCAATAAGCATTGTCGATGATGAATTTATTCTTGGCAGGATCGGGAATGAGGACCGGATTCATGAAGTGGAGTTTATCTATCCTTTTGCGCTGTCAGCTGGTAAGGATGAAACAATTCCTGATTGCGCGACTGAAAACGGCTTTATAAGGGGCTCTGTGGATATGGTTTTCCGATACAATAATAAATTTTATATAGCGGACTGGAAATCCAACTATCTTGAAAACGGCTATGATCATGGTTCCATGGCGATTAACATGAAGAGCGTGGGTTATGATCTCCAATACAGATTATACACCATCGCGGTTTTGCGCTGGCTAAAGCAAAGCTTAAACAACAGGTTTGATCCTGCAAAAGATTTTGGCGGAATATTTTATTTTTATTTGCGTGGCATGGGAACCGGAAAGGGGAATGGTATCTTTTACATTCCTGCGGGTCAATTAGGAGATTTGGAAGGGATGGAACAGGAAGTTGCAAAAGATGTATAAATTTTTTGACGACACCGAGCTTTCTGAGCTTGATTTTATGACCATCAGAGATCTTTGTGAATTAGGTGGTTATCAAAACGATTTGCCTCTTTCTGCGGTTTTGACGGCCATGTTTTCTGCTTTGCAGGAGGGGAGTCTCTGCCTTAATATAGATAAAAATTCTCTGTCTGACAAACTGCAACCCTTTATGGAAAGCAAAAAAGCAAAACAGATTTCCGCTCAATTTTTGTCAAATCTCGCGGAAAACAGATATGATAATCTCATTGCAAAAAACATCGATACCTATCTGCCTATTATTTTCTATGAGACCAAAGAGAAAAAGCTTCTTTATTTCCAGAAGTTCTTTTTTCATGAAACCAGGCTCAAGCACAGGCTCAGGGCTTTTTTACAAACAAAAGAGCCTTGTAAATTATCCGGCAAAAAGGAAAATGAGATTTTAAGGGAACTGGTTGAAAAGGATCAAGACCAGGTTAAAGCTATCAGGCTTGCGCTTGGTTCACAGTTTTCCATTATATCAGGTGGGCCTGGAACTGGCAAAACCTCTGTTATGGTGAATATTCTTCGCTGTTTTGTGCGCGCTGGAATTGAAGCAAAACAGATTATACTGGCTGCTCCGACCGGCAGGGCGGCTCAAAGAATGACCGAGGCTATTCACAGCCAGATTAATTCCATCAAAATTCCATGTCCCGAGGATATTGAACTGTTAAATCTGACAGGGAGCACGCTGCACAGAATATTGCGATATAAAACCGGTTCTCATGACTTCCATTACAGGGATACAAATCCCTTGCCGGCATCGGTTGTCATTGTGGATGAAGTTTCCATGGTGGATGTTGTCATGATGGAAAGGTTTTTGCGCGCAATAGATCCCGCAAAAACAAGGCTTATTTTATTGGGAGATAAAGATCAGCTTCCTTCGGTTGAGGCTGGAGCGGTTTTTGCGGAAATGATTCCTGACGAAACAGAAGATAATATATTCAAAGACCGATTAATAGTTTTAAAAAAGGTTTATCGATCAGGCGCCAATCTTCTGCATTTGGCAAAACAGATCAACCAGGGCAAATGCCCTGAATACTCGCCGGTTTCTTTTGATTCCGCCTTGTTGCTTAAACAGGATAGCTGGGCATTTGTTCTGCCAAGCGACAATATAAACAGATGGAAGAAGCAGCTCAGGCTGTGGGTTGAGCATCATTATTCAGGCAGAATAAATAAAGATAATAAATCATATAAAGAATTGATACTTGAAGCTGTTAAGTTTGATGCTGACAGCCTTGCATCTTCAGATGATGAGCAGAATATTCTTGATCAGATTTTCAGCAAAATTGAAAAGGCAAGGATTTTAACCCTCCTGCGCAAAGGGGTTTACGGTTGTTCCTGGATAAACAGCATAATAGCTCAATATCTGAGTTTTGAGCTGGAGCCTCTGACAAGAATGCGTAATGATATTTTTAGTGGCGCTATTATAATGATCACTCAAAACAATTATTCAAAAAAACTTTTTAACGGAGATGTTGGCGTTATAATTAAAAATGTTGATGGGAATTACAGGGTGTTTTTTAAACGATTCAGCTCCTATGGCTTTTTTGACATGGATTTTTTGCCGAAATGGGAACCAGGCTTTGCCGTGACAGTGCACAAAAGTCAGGGGACGGAATTTGATGATGTGCTGCTTGTGCTGCCGGATAATGAAAAGCACAGATTGTTGACCCGGGAGATAATATATACCGGTATTACCAGAGCAAAGAAAAGGCTGATTTTATACGGCATTGAGCCGGCATTTAAAAGTGCTTTGCAAAGGAAAATTGAACGGCAATCAGGTTTGACATGGTAATGGCAGGTCTCTATTTATCTTTACCGGTTTCCACTTTTTCCCGGCCATTAACGGTTTCTTTGATCGCGTAATAAATGGTTTTGAAAAGTTCAGAAAAGCCGACTGGAGAGATTCTTCCCGCTTCTATGAATTTGACAACTATTTCCTTGGACGCCCTTAGAATTTGTTCATCAATTGAAGAGCTCATTTTAAATATCCTTTTGCTGATAGTTTTTTTATCAATAATATTAATTTGTTAGCAGAAAGTATTATTTGTGTCAAGCTATTTGATGGCCGGTCTCATAGTCTGATTGACAGCAGGCATTATATTTTCTATTAATACTGATGAATTCGTAAAAAACCGAATTCATCAGGTGTTAAGTGTAAAGTGTTAGGTGTTAGGTTAAAACAATTGCCTGTTTAATCATATACTTAACACCTAACAAATTTCATATTAAAACGAGGTACTTGCAGTATGCCGAAAAAACAGGTCAGCTATAAGACAGACAAGCCGGATATAGTGAAAACAGACATCCTGACCGCCATGGAGTATAAATATAAGGGCCAAAGGGATATTGATATTGTAATAAAACAACCTGAGTTCACATCCGTATGCCCTATGACAGGTCTTCCGGACTTTGGATGCATAACAATTAAATATAGGCCGGATGTAAAGATTGTTGAATTAAAGTCGCTAAAGTTTTATATATTACAATTCAGGAATGTCGGTATCTTCTATGAACATTTGGTCAACCATATTCTAAATGATTTAGTTGAGTTGCTTGATCCAAAGAGGATGGAGGTTTCAGGGGATTTTACAGCGCGCGGTGGGATTACTACTACGGTTACCGCAATATACGAGAGGAAAGATGAGAATTCATAATACTGCTGCATATATTCGAGTTGTTTTTGCTATCATTCTTTTTTTGTTTTCAATATTTATGATTGCCGGATGCTCCACATATTCGACTATTAAAAAGAGCACAAGGAAGATAGTCCGGGATATAACGGCTGTGGATGATATGAAAAAAAAGGTCGCAATTTCTTTTTTCGCAAACCATACTTCTTTCACCAATCAAAATCTTGAAGAATTGTTTCAGAAAAATCTTGCTGAAACCATAAACAGGGCATGTTCCGATATCCTGCTCATAAAGCCCGGGGATGCCGAGTGCCCCGATTTTTTAACCAGGCCTTTATTACCGGAAACAGGCCCTCTTGACAATCTTGCTCTGGCAAAGGCAGGCCGGCGGCTTGGCTTGAATGCAATTATAACCGGAGCTTTTATAGATATAAAGGTTTATAAAGAAAAACAGGGGTTCCTGTGGTTTAAAGATGACAAGAATTTTCTGCGGGTGCTTATAAGCTGTGATGTTTACGATATTGAAACAGGCGCAAAACTTCTTGATGAGAGTTTTGATTATGAGACCGGGATTGATGAATCAGAGTTTACATCAATAAAAGCAAAAAAGATAAAAGATACAACTGCGCTAAAGAATGCCCTGGCACATATCACAGAAGCCATGGGTGAAAAGATTTGCGATACAATCGGTATTTTGCCCTGGAAAGGATATGTTGTTTCAATAGAAAATGATAAAATTATAATTTCTTCTGGAAGAAGAGCCGGGCTTTTACGCGGCGATATGCTCGAGGTTTATGAGAGCGGAAACATGATTCAGGGGAAAGATGGCCTGAGGTTTTTTCTGCCCGGGCTTAAAACCGGCGAGATAAAGATAACAGATGTTTATCCTGACAAGGCTCACGCCGTCCTGGTCACAGGAGATGCAATAAAAGCCGACAGTTCGGTTAGAATAAAACAATAATTGTCACTACTCAGGTTGTCAGGTTCACGGTGAACTTTTGAACCCATGAACGCTTACTTAAACAGTTATCCTGTACACCGTAATAGGTTCATCAACACCCTTGATTTTTACAAGTGGCAGAGTTTCGACATCAATCTCTTCAGTAATTTTCTGATCAGATATCTTCTGAAATGTGCTTTCGGCGATAAGAATCTCTCCCTCTTTGGCTATACTTTGCAATCGTGATGCAATATTAACAGCCATTCCTATGGAGGTAAATTCCTTTTTTCTCAATGAACCTAACACCCCGGAAAAGACCTTTCCTGTTGCTATTCCGATTCCTATCTTCAGATTTAAGCCGTTTTTTTGACTAAGTTCTCCGTTGATCTCCATTGCTTTTTTTTGCATCGCGATGGCTGATTTAACAGCTCTGGCCGTATCATCGCTGTGTATTACAGGCGAACCGAATATCACCATGATGCTGTCTCCTATATGCTTATCAACAGTTCCTTTAAACTGGTAAGCTATCTCTCCCATGGGTGTAAAATACCGGTTGTTCAAAAATGCCACAATCTCTTCAGGCGATATTTTCTGTGACATTTTGGTGAATCCCCGGATATCTGAAAACAGGATCGACACCTCATGAAATGTCGGTTTTAGATCGCCCGATGTGTCCCTAAGCTCTTTGTAAACCTGTTCGGATACGAACTGTTTCAGGCGCTTTCGCAGCGAGATATCACGAATCTTGGCTCTTAGTTCAATATTGTCAAAAGGCTTTGTCAAAAACCCGTCGATTCCCTGGTTTGTTGCCATGATTGCCGCTTCCATAGTGGCATAACCGGTTAGAATAATACGCGTTATTTCCGGGTTTATTGAGGCTATGCGGGCAAGGGTTTCAAGCCCGTTCAACCCGGGCATTTTGTAGTCCGATATTACTGTCACAACATCAAAAATATTTTTCTCGATAAATTCTATGCCCAGCTTACCATTATCTGCCGTATAGATATTGTAAGGTTCCTTCTTAAGAGCGCGAACTACCGAGCGTCGCACACCTTCTTCATCATCAATAAAAAGTAATCCATTCATATCTCTTTCTCCTGTTGCAATAATTCCATATATGCCTTGATTAATTCTATTGTTTCATTTTCAGACGAAATCCGCTTTATTGATTCGCGGAATTTACTGCTAAAACGCAAGCCTTTGGCAAACCAGCCAAGACGGCT
>DATKWZ010000007.1 GCA_035529315.1 Anaerolineae bacterium | reverse complement strand
CTTGACTTTAAATCATAAATTATAATAAACATTAAAAATAATTCATTAACTTTAGGCACTTGTAACTTTAGTCACTTAAATAACCCTGAACTGTGAACCGTAGTCAGCAGTTTTTTTCTTAACACCTAACACCTAACACTTTAAGCACAGGAGTTATTATGAAGCGAAATCATCGCATCTTACTGTTCAGTTTTTTTATTTTATTTCTGTTTGGCGAAAGTTCCGCTGTTTGTCAGGGATGGACAGATCTCAGGATACGCCTTCTTCCTGACTCAAGCTTTGCAGTTGTTGAAGCAAAGGCCGGTGAGAAAATCAGGCATTGCCCACATCATGATTCAAACAACAAGATTGATGAAGAACAGCTGATATATGTATTCGGAACCCTATACAGGGGGACATGGCTTGATCAGGCAAACAAGGAGATTGCTGAAAAGCATCTTAAAAATCATTATGACAAATTTATTGAAAATATCATGAAAAAGGGCTTGGAGGGAACTGTTAACATCAACAAGGCAAGCCTTACAGATCTGGTAGCTCTCCCTCATGTAGGACCTGTATTGGCTGTGAAGATTGTGGAATACAGAAATATGCACGGCCTGTTTGAAAAAATCGAGGATATCAGGAAAGTGCAGGGGGTCGGCTCAGGCACATTTAATGCCATTAAGCACTATATTGCAGTTAATTAGGTTCAAGGTTCAATGGTTTTTTCTTAGCGTCTTAGCGCCTTTGCGTGAGGCGTTTTTCTCTGTGTTCTCCGTGAGCTCTGTGGTGATATTTAACTTTTTCGTGTTTTCGTACCTTCGTGCTTTCGTGATTAAAATTTAAAATGGATCTAAAATGAAAAAAGCCTTAATTACCGGAATTACCGGTCAGGACGGCGCTTATCTTGCGGAATTACTTTTAAACAAGGGATACGAGGTTCATGGAATAAAACGGCGTTCCTCTCTTTTTAATACTCAAAGGGTAGATCATCTTTACCAGGACCCTCATGAAAAAGACCGCAAGTTTGTCCTTCACTATGGCGATCTTACCGACGCCGGTAACCTTATCCGGATCATTCAGGAGGTCCGGCCCGATGAAATATACAACCTTGGGGCGCAGAGTCATGTCCAGGTTTCCTTTGAAACCCCGGAATATACCGCAAACACCGATGCCCTTGGGGCATTGCGTATCCTGGAAGCCATCCGGATGTTAGGGCTTGAGAAAAAAACCAGGTTTTACCAGGCATCCACATCCGAACTTTACGGCAAGGTTCAGGAAAACCCGCAAACCGAGCTTACCCCTTTTTATCCCCGCTCTCCTTACGCCTGCGCCAAACTCTATGCTTACTGGTGCACGGTGAACTACAGGGAGGCTTACGGTATTTATGCATGCAACGGTATTCTCTTTAATCACGAATCGCCGATACGTGGCGAAACCTTTGTAACTCGCAAGATAACCAGGGCTGTTGCGCGCATAGCCCTTGGCCTTAATGATTGCCTGTATCTTGGGAATATTGATGCAAAGCGTGATTGGGGGCATGCCAGAGATTTTGTTAAAGTGCAGTGGCTTATGTTGCAGCAGGATGAACCAGAGGATTTTGTTATTGCGACAGGAGAGCAGCATACGGTAAGGGAGTTTTGTGAAATGGCCTTTGCGAGGATCGGCATTAAGCTCGCATGGAGAGGGCAGGGGGTTGATGAAAAAGGTATCCTGGCTGAAATAATTCCTTTGCAGAGCATGAAAAGATATAAGGCATACAGCAGGCTTCAAGAACTGAAAAACGGGCAGGTTCTGGTTTCAATTGATCCACGCTACTTTCGTCCCACCGAGGTTGAGACATTACTTGGAGATCCGTCAAAGGCGCGCGAAAAGCTCGGCTGGAAGCCTGAGATTTCATTTAAAGAGATGATACGTGAAATGGTGGAGCATGACCTTGACGAAGCAGCGCGGGAAGCCGTCTGCCATAAAAACGGTTTTCCATTCCCCTCAAGTTGCGAAGCAAATATGTGATGAACCCAAATTCTTCAATATATATAGCAGGCCACACCGGCATGGTGGGTTCTGCGCTTTTGCGTAAATTCAAAGCCGAAGGTTTTTCAAATCTTATTACACGCAGCCATGCGGAACTGGATCTTACACGTCAATCAGATGTAGAAGCCTTTATGCGGGCGAAAAAGCCTGAATACGTGTTTTTAGCTGCCGCAAAGGTCGGCGGCATACTTGCCAACAATACCTGGCCTGCCGAGTTCATATACATCAACCTTGCAATTCAGACCAATATTATTCACGGGGCATGGAAAGCAGGGGTAAAGCGCCTGTTATTTTTAGGCTCTTCATGCATTTATCCCAGGGAATGTTCTCAGCCGATGAAAGAGGAATATCTCCTCACAGGCCCTCTTGAACCTACTAATGAACCTTATGCGGTGGCAAAGATTGCCGGTATCAAGATGTGTCAATCATATAATCGTCAGTACAACACAAAGTATATTGCAGTTATGCCAACCAATCTTTACGGGCCAAACGACAACTTTGATCTGGAAACCAGCCATGTTCTTCCGGCCATGATTCGCAAGTTTCATCTTGCCAAACTGGCTGTTAACGGCGCCCAGGAAGAAATAAAAAAGGATCAGGCTCGCTTCGGCCCTATTCCGGAAGATATTATGGCCGATCCTGCTGTCGTAAGCCTCTGGGGCAGCGGAACCCCCTGCAGGGAGTTCCTCCACGTGGATGATGTCGCTGATGCGTGCGTGTTTATAATGGATCTAAATGAGGAAAAATTTGCGTCCCTGCTTGCCTCCAATCCTCCTGCACTGATAAATATAGGTTCAGGCAGGGAGATCAGTATAAAAGAATTGGCATTGCTTATAAAGGATATAGTTGGATTTGAGGGGAACGTAGTATTTGATAAAACCCGGCCTGACGGCACTTTGCAAAAACTACTGGATGTTTCCAGGCTAACCGCTCTTGGATGGAAACCAAAGATTTTACTTAAAACCGGAATCCGCGCTACTTATGACAGTTTTAAAAAAATCTGACAGGATTTACAGGATGAACAAGATTTTATTTTAAATGAGACATGACCGTAAAAAAGCTGATTAGCCACAGACACACACAGACTCAGATGGACATTTGTCCGGCGGACATCGCCGGACAAAAATGGTCATCGCTTCGCGAAAAAAACTAATGCTATTTTATCTGTGTATGTCTGTGTGTGTCTGTGGCTAAAATAATGGCAAAATCTTGGCGTTTTTGAGGCTCTGCGGTGAAAAATTACTATTGAGGAAAAATGAAAAAATTTAAAAAAAATATCCTTTGCATAGGCGCAGGCTACGTAGGTGGGCCGACCATGGCTATGATTGCCTATAAATGCCCGCAATACAAGGTCACGGTTGTGGATATCAATCCAATACGCATTGATGAATGGAACTCAAATAACCTGCCGGTTTATGAACCCGGCCTTGATGAGATTGTAAAAAAAACACGCGGAACAAATCTTTTCTTCACCAGTAATATAGAGCAGGGCATAATAGAGTCCGACATCATTTTTGTCAGCGTAAATACTCCTACAAAGAGCTTTGGAGTAGGGGCCGGCATGGCCGCAGACCTGCAGTATTGGGAAAAAACCGCCAGACAGATACTTCAGCATTCCCGGTCTTCAAAAATCATTGTTGAAAAAAGCACGCTTCCGGTTAAAACAGCACAGGCAATGGAGAGGATACTTGCCACAAATAATAAAAAGATAAAATTTGAGATTCTTTCCAATCCTGAATTTCTGGCTGAAGGCACCGCAATAAAGGATCTGGAATATCCGGATCGGGTACTTGTCGGTTCCCGTCAAACACAAAGCGGTTTAAAGGCAAGGGATGAGCTGGTTGAAATATATGCCGGCTGGGTGGATGAAAAGCGGATAATTACCACCGATATCTGGAGCAGCGAACTCTCCAAACTCGTGGCCAACGCGTTTTTAGCCCAGAGAATATCATCAATAAATTCCATATCCGCCCTGTGTGAGAAGACCGGTGCGGATATCGTCAATGTGGCCGGAGCAGTCGGGTTTGACAGCAGGATCGGCGACAAGTTCCTGAATGCAAGCATCGGATTTGGTGGATCATGCTTTAAAAAGGATATTTTGAATCTTGTATATATGTGCCGCTATAACGGCCTTAACGAAGTGGCCGATTACTGGGACCATGTTCTCAGGATAAATGATTTTCAAAAGGATCGTTTTGTGATCAACATGCTTACAGCCATGTTCAACACATTGGCGGGCAAGAAAATATGCCTTTTTGGTTTTGCTTTTAAGGCCAATACCGGAGACACAAGGGAGAGCCCGGCCATTTACATTGCAAAAAGATTGATCGAGGAAAGAGCGCACCTGGCAATTACAGATCCAAAGGCATTAAAGAACGCAGGAATCGATCTAAAAGGGGTTGACGAAAATGTAAGCTATATTGACGATCCTTATGCGGCAGCAGCCAAAAGCCATGCAATCGCAATAATGACGGAATGGGATTTATACAGGGATCTTGACTATGAGAAAATATTCAAGTCAATGATAAAACCGGCCTTTATATTTGACGGCCGCAATATCGTCGATCATAAAAGACTTTTTAAAATCGGATTTAACATATATCCAATCGGCAAACCAGCTTTGACACACTTTTAATAAAATTTTAAATAAATTAGCCACAGACACACACAGACTGACACAGACTTTTGTTCAGCGGACATCGCTGGACAAAAATAGTAATCGCTTCGCGAAAAAAAGCCAATGTTATTTCGTCAGTGTGTTTTTGTGTTAGTCTGTGGCAAATATGAATAAATATGGATATCAATGAGCTTACATACCAGATAAATGGTGCGATATTCGAAGTTAGCAAATTGTTGGGCGCTGGATTCCTCGAAAAAGTTTATGAGAACGCCTTAATTATGGAGTTGCGTTTAAGAGGAATTAAAGCACTGGGCCAATTCCCTATTTCTGTGAAGTATAAAGGTAAAAATATCGGAGACTATTTTGCCGATATTGTTGTTGAAGACAAGGTGATAATTGAATTAAAGGCGATTGATAAATTACAAAAAATTCATGAAGCACAGATGTTGAACTACTTGAAAGCTACTGGAATAAAGGTTGGTTTGCTTGTAAATTTCACATTCCCAAAAGCAGTGATTAAAAGATTTGTTTTTTAGCCACAGAAGCGCACAGGCAGTGTATTATTAAAGAAAATAACACATCTTTTGTGAAACAACTGAACAATCTGTTTGGCCTATGAATTAGTCTAACGAATTATTTGTATCTGTGTTTGTCTGTGTGTGTCTGTGGCTAATAAAAAAAAGGATTCTTATGAAATATCATCAAGATAACCGCGTATTGATCACCGGCGGCGCCGGCTTTTTAGGCTCTCATCTCTGCGAACGGCTTGTTGCCGAAGGGTTTGAGGTGTTATGTGTGGATAACTGTTTTACCGGTACCAGGCAAAATATCTTCCATCTTTTAAATAAGCCGAATTTCGAGTTTATCCGCCATGACATTACATTCCCCCTTTATATTGAGGCGGATGAAATTTATAATCTTGCCTGTCCTGCATCGCCTGTTCATTATCAGTTTGATCCTGTTCAGACCACAAAAACAAGCGTGCATGGCGCCATCAACATGTTAGGGCTTGCCAAGCGGATTAAGGCTAAAATTCTGCAGGCATCCACAAGCGAGGTCTACGGAGACCCGGATGTCCACCCCCAGCCGGAAACCTATTGGGGCAGGGTAAACCCTATCGGTCCGAGATCCTGTTATGATGAAGGAAAAAGGTGCGCTGAAACACTTTTTTTTGACTATTATCGCCAGCACAGTCTGAAAATAAAAGTCGTCAGAATATTCAACACATACGGCCCGCGTATGCACCCGAATGACGGCCGTGTTGTTTCCAATTTTATTGTTCAGGCATTGAAAAACAGGGATATCACGGTGTTTGGCGATGGAACCCAGACCCGTTCCTTCTGTTATGTGGATGATCTGATAGAAGGCATGATCCGCATGATGAGCGGGCCTGATGATTTTACAGGACCGGTAAACCTGGGGAATCCCGATGAATTTACTATTCTTGAACTGGCCCAAAAAATCATAAAAATTACAGGTTCAAAATCAAAAATTGTTTTTAAGCCCCTGCCGCAGGATGATCCCATGCAGCGCAAACCGGACATCAGCCTTGCAAAGAAAAAACTAAAATGGCAGCCTGTGGTAAAACTGGATGAAGGCCTGAAAAAAACCATAAAATATTTTGACGAAATACTATAATTAAGGATTAGGGATTAAAGGATTAGGGGATTATTGTGGGGACTCACTGGCGTGAATTAAAGGTTTGGCAAAAGACACACGGATTAGTGATTGACATTTATAAAGTAACAAGTAATTTTCCAGGAACTGAAATTTATGGATTGGTTAATCAATTAAAACGTGCCGCATATTCTGTGCCGGTAAACATAGTTGAAGGCCAGTCTCGACAAACTACGAGAGAGTACTTACAGTTTTTGTATAACGCAAGGGGGTCTTTAGAAGAAGTTCGATATTTTTTATTGCTTTCAATGGAATTGGGATATTTGAGTGAAAAAGATCATGAAATTCTCGAATCAAAATATGAATCAGCAAGCCGTATGCTAAATGCACTCATCAAATCACTTAAACGTTTTCTTTAATCCCTAATCCAGGGTTTTTAATCCCTTAATCCCATAATCCTTTAATCCTATATTATGCCGGAGACAAACAATGACTAACCAGGAATCCAATCAGCAACAATATCCCCAGAACTACCCGCCATACGAAGACGAGATCAATCTTATCGACTATCTGCTGGTCCTGTGGAAATGGAAATGGCTCATCATAGCCGGCACCCTGGTCTTTGCTGTTATAGCGGCTGTCATAAGTCTCCGGATGCCTGAGATTTACGAGATTTCCACGGTCATCAAGCCCGGTATTGCGGGCGTTAAAGATGATGGAAGCTTTATATACATCGATTCTGTGGATAATATAAGCGGAAAGATAAATGAAGGAATTTACGATAGAAATATACAAAAAGCATTGCATTTGAACCAACTGAAGGCAGGTATTAATTTCAAATTTACGATTGCTAAAGAAACTAATATGATAAAGATTACCTCTCAATGGGAAGAGGAGAGCAGAGATCTTGGGATAAAAGCTACCGGGCAGCTGTTACGGTTTCTTGTTGATGATTACGAAAGAATCGTTAAGTCCAGAAAGGCTGTTTTTGACGGGCAAATCTTTTCTAAACAAAACAATATCAAAAAGTTCGAAGCACAAAGAGAATTATTTGGGAAATCTCTAAAGGATATCAAGCGCGGGACGGACGGATTGAAGAAGGAGGCGGATAATCTTAAAAACAATACCGAGGACCTGATAAAACAAAGAGATTTGCTGTTAAAAGAAAGTAATGCTGGGGCTGAAATACCTCTCCTTCTATACTCTACAACAATTCAGCAGAACATTTCTTATCTAAACCAGATAAATAATCAGATTTATGATTTCAAGGAAAAAGAAAAGGAAGCACTACAAGAAATTGGAGAGGCAGAAAGAGGTATTGATACTGCAAAAACAGAGATAGATGAGTTAGAAGTAAATAAAGAGATGATTGCCAATATAAAGGTTATTCAGGAGCCGGAGGTTTCGCTGCACCCTGTCAAGTCTAAAAAGAAACAGATCGTCCTTCTTGCCACTGTCGTTGCATTATTCATGGCTGTTTTCCTTGCATTCTTCATCGAATACATAAAAAATGCCACCCGCTCCACCAAATAATAGGAAGGATTAGGGATTAAGGATTAATTAACTTTTTCCCATGGGCGGAATTATTCTTCATAACTTTTGTCCGGCTATCGCCTTCGGCGAGAAAAAATTATGTCTGTGTAAGTCTGTGTGCGTTTGTGGCTAATATTCCTGTCTAAACCAGATTATTTTTCTTGACTAAACAGCCTGTTCAGTATAAGAATTCCGTTCAAAACTGAACAACATTGAGACCTTTTTTACAAAACGTGTTAAGTGTTAAGAGCTTGATATAACAATTAAATGTTTTATCTTAACACCTAACACCTAACACCTAACACCTAACACCTAATTATAAAGCAATTATTCTCATGCTCCTTTCAGAAAAGCACTTTCAAATATTAGAGATCCTGGGCGGGCAGGAGATTTCAACTCAGCGCCAACTGGCGAAGTTTACGGGAATCAGCCTTGGCCAGATCAATTATGTCCTTAAGCAGCTTCTGTCAAAAGGCCTTGTCAAAATCGGCAACTTCAGTAAAAATCCTCACAAGATAGGTTATGTCTATCTTTTAACCCCAAAAGGGATTGAGGAAAAATCAAAGTTGGCTGCACATTTTATAGTATCCAAACTAAAAGAGTACAATAACATCCGTGGTAAGCTGGCGGAACGATTAACGGCCATTGCAAAAAACGGCCATAAGCGCATTGTTTTTATCGGGCCTGAAATAATAAAAGAGTTTATTGATTCCATAATACATGAAAAAGCTTTAGCGCTGGTTCTGGTGGCTCACTGCGAAGACCGGCAGGATATCAAACAATATGATGATAATTCCTTTGATCTTGTTGTTGAATTTAATATAAATCAAGATGCAAAGACAGCAAAGCTCAATGGAATTTCTTCTGACAGGGTAATTTCTCTCTGGTAATTTTTGAGGCGCAAGCGCCGTTTTAGCGCAACGTATTTGTAATAAAATTAATTGGTTAAACAACCTTTCTTAATGTAATCCAAGAGGCGGAGCTGTCTAAAAAGAATGGCAACAATCAAATCCATAGCCCTGGAGCACGACACAAAACTTATCATTATGTCCGACATGCATCGTGGTGACGGGACCGGGTCCGACGACTTCGCCCACAACTCCCTCATATACAAATGCGCGCTCGATCACTATTTCAGAGAGGGATTCACCTACATAGAACTTGGCGACGCTGAAGAACTCTGGGAAAACAAAACCTTTGAGCAGATATACATCACACACACCTCCGTCTATGACAAAATCAAAGAATTCCATGACCCTGATCAGAAAAAAACCCGTTACATCAAGATCTGGGGCAATCACGACATCCAGTGGAAAGACAACGCAAATATCCTGCGCGATATCTTCCCCGGCATCGGGATCTACGAAGCCGCTATACTCCACAGACTCACCCCGCCGGGAAAACGTATCCTCCTCTGGCACGGCCACCAGGCAGACCCCAAATGTAGCGGCCACGGGGCAGCCTTCAGCAAATTCTTCGTGCAAAACTTCTGGTCATGCTTTCAGAAATACGGCATAAAAGACCCCACAAGGGCAGCCGCCAATCCGGGTCTATCCAACGAAATAGACGAAAAGTTCTATCATCTGGCCATGAACAACGACAAAAATATTGACATAATCATAGCAGGACACACCCATCGCCCGGTGTACGAAAACCTATCCCTTACCGAGCGCAGATCTATTCAAACAAAAACAGCATCTGTTTCAGGGACAGGGAAAAAGCTCAAACCAGAGCCGGTTTACTACAACACAGGTTCCTGCGTGCACCCGAGATGCATCACGGGCATTGAAATAACAATGGAAGACAGCGCCCCCAGACTCAAGCTCATAAAATGGGGCTATGATGCAACCCCTTGCCCGGCAGCAGAAACATACACCTTAACCATAAAACGCACAGTCCTTGAACCTTGACTATGCTTGTGTCTCTTTTTCAGATCGTCCGCCTGTCGAAGATGCCGCGGTTTTTACCGCCCGCTACGCTCAAGACGCGAAGCACGCTAGTGGTTCAAGAGCGTTTTTTTCATTCAAAATTAAAAATTAAAAACTCAAAATTATAATGAATCCTGTCCCGCAGATCGGGGGAAAGTAAAGTTTCTCTTTTCGGCGTAGCCGATTGTTCATTTAAAATTTCTTCCGGAAATTTCAAATACAAAAAAGCAATCCAAAAAATCCAGTAAATCCTGTCAAAAAAAAAGAACCATGCATAATATTTTTCCATCGCCATCATCTGTTTCCACTGCTGATCGACATCTTTTAAACGGCCACTCTGGTGCCCTGCTATGGTTCACGGGTTTATCAGGAAGCGGCAAGTCCACAGAAGAACCCGAACACCCCTCACTTATTATTGAGACAGACAAACTCGATTCGCAGCAATGTGTGGATGAGGTGATTAAGTTTTTGCTAAAACAAAATTTAATTAGTACAATGTCTTAACCCAGATTTGATAAATTAGGAAGAACAAAATCGTAAACAAAATTTTGAGTTATGCAAAGCTCTCCCTGGGGAATATTAAGAGGATATACTTATGAAGCGCCAGAATATATTGAAAATTCTTGCTGAACATCGTAGTGAAATTGAATCACGTTTTGGTGTGGTATCATTATCGCTTTTTGGTTCTGTGGCCCGCGATGAGGCTGTGGCAGAAAGCGATGTTGATATTCTGGTAACTTTTGTGAAAACTCCTGGGATGTTTGGTTTCCTTGAGTTGAAAGAATACCTCGAATACCTCTTGCAATGTCCCGTTGACCTCGTTACCAAGAATGCCCTAAAATATCAGTTTCGTGAACAGATTCTTCAGGAGGCTATTCATGCCGTATAGGAGTTGGAAGTTTCGAATTGATGATATTATTGAAGCGATTAACAAAATTGAGCGCTATACCCATGGTATCGATTTTGCGTCATGGCAAAATGATGAAAAGACGGTAGATGCTGTTATCCGCAATCTTGAAGTGATTGGAGAAGCCTCTTCTTATCTGCCCATAGAAGTTCAAGAACAATACAAGGATGTGCCTTGGGGCATGATGAAAGGGATCCGTAATATTTTAGCCCATGAGTATTTTGGTGTTGACCTTGAAATTGTTTGGAAAACGGTTAAGGATGACCTGCCGATTCTGAAGAAACGCTTGCTGTAAATTTTTAACTATACGCCTTTAACCTTTAACGCTATGCCACGCCAAGCCAGACTTGATGAAAGTGTCCTACAACACAAATCCCTCTGTGCTTCCTGTGAGAGGTCAGCACCTCCCGCTTTCAGCGGGATTATTCTTCATCACTTTCATCAGGAAAGTTATGAAAATAAAAAATAAAATATCCTGTAAAATCCAGTTAATCCTGTCCAATAAAAAACCCCTTAGCGTCTTTGCGACTTAGCGGTTCAAAAGCCTTTTCCATTCAAAATTAAAAATTAAAAACTCAAAATTATACTCAATCCTGTCTAATAATGTCCAGTAGTTCCACCCCAAATAAAACAAACCAACGGACATCCCGCAAGACAGGTATTTGTCTGGTGAATTCACCGCGGTTGACAGACATCCCCGCTTATGGTATTTATATATTGTCCGACAAAGGAGGTATATAAAACATGCATACTCAAAAGGTTGCCATTACTATTCCAAAAGAATTAGTAACGATGATTGATGGCATCAGTAAGAAAAGGGGGCTATCCAGAAGCAAATTTATCTCTACGGTACTCAGGGAAAAGCTCATATCGGAAAGAAACAGCCATATTAAGGATGCTTATGACAAGGCCTTTTCAGACGAATCAATAAGAAAAGAACAGCTTGGCTGCGCCAAGTGGTTTGAAGGATTGGGAACTGAAGAGGGGCAAGAATGGTAATCCGGAAAGG
>DATKWZ010000006.1 GCA_035529315.1 Anaerolineae bacterium | reverse complement strand
ATTAAGACAATGCTTGAAACCACGTATGAGTTCAGTAAGTTATATATCCTTTGTGCCTGTTCTCGGCACAAGTCGTTGAGTGCTGGTTAAAAAAGACAGATAAATCATTTTGCTTGAAAAATTGAATTTGGCTCCTTTACCACCTTGGCTTTGATAGAAATCAAGGGCGCGAAACCTGAGTAACTAACTAAAAAAGAAAGGATACAGAAAGTGAACATTGTTGTGTTGTTAAAGCAGGTACCATCGACAGAATCGTTTATAGAAATCGCCGATGACGGGGTCTCAATCAAGACAGATGATATCAAGATGGTCATCAATCCCTATGATGAATTTGCGGTAGAGGAGGCTATCCGGCTAAAGGAAGCACACGGAGGCTCTGTCGCAATCCTTTCCGTGGGGGGCAAAAAAACAACAGAGTCAATAAGAACCGCCTTGGCAATGGGAGCGGACAGCGGTGTGCTGATACAGGACCCAGCGATAGAAGGATGCGATAGCCTTGGCATAGCGCGTATTCTGGCTGCAGCACTAAAGAAGATTCCGTTTGATCTGATCATAGCCGGCCAGAGAGCTGTTGATGATGATAATTTTCAGGTAGGTGTAGCAGTAGCCGAATATTTAAGCATCCCACATGTTTCGATGGTAATAAAGCAGGAGATCATAGACGGGAAAATCAGGTGTCACCGTACAGTCGAAGGCGGAACAGTAATATTTGATGCGCCGTTGCCGGCCCTTTTTACCACACAGCGCGGGTTGAACGAGCCTCGCTATGCTTCTCTTCCGGGCATTATGAAAGCAAAAAAGAAGCCTCTTGACATCAAAACCCTTGCAGATATCGGATTAGATGCTGAAAAGGTGGGCAAGCCGATGACAAGGATAAAGGCAATGAAATATCCTCCGGAAAGGGCGGGAGGCAAGATTATTGACGGAGACTCCGCTCAGGCAAAGGCCGCGGCTCTTGTCAGAGTTTTGCATGAAGAATCAAAAGTAATATAATTAGGAGAGAATTATGTCACAGCAATGTGTACTCGCAATAGCAGAACAGTCAGACGCTGCTTTTCGAAAAATTACTTACGAAGTTTTAAGTGAAGGCAGGCGTATCGCAAACAGCCTTGGCTGCCCCCTTACAGCCGTTGTTTTGGGAGCTGGTGAAGATATTTCAAAAGAGCTCGGGGAATATGGGGCGGACAGAATACTGGTAGCCGACAACCAGGCTCTTCGTGAATATGTAAATGATGCCTATACTAATGTAATCACGGATATTATTGATAGAGAAAACCCTTGTGTCGTGATCTTGGGCGCGTCAACGCAGGGGAAGGAATTGTCGGCGCGAATTGCGGCGCGAATAAATGCGCCTCTGGCCATGGATTGTGTGGCTGTTCAAGTTGAGAACGGCAATCTTGTAATAACCCGTCCAATGTACGGCGGTAAAATCCTGGCTGATGTGGCTCTTGACGGGAATCCTCAGATAGCGGCGATTCGGCCTAATTCTATGAGTATTGTAAAGACAGCAGGGGCCGGATCAGTTGAAAAACTTGATGTGGATCTCGGAAAGACCGATTTAACCTTTGTCGAAAAGAATCTGGAAACCGGCAAAGTTGAACTTACAGAAGCTGATGTGATTATTTCAGGCGGCAGGGGCATGGGCGGCAGCGATTTTTCTGTTATTGAAGAGCTTGCCGACCTGCTCAAAGGCGCTGTGGGCGCATCAAGATCAGCGGTTGATGAGGGATGGCGTCCTGTTTCAGATCAGGTCGGGCAGACCGGAAAGGTTGTTTCTCCAAACCTGTATGTAGCCTGCGGAATATCCGGAGCCATTCAGCACCTTGCAGGCATGTCGTCATCCAGGGTTATTGCGGCCATAAACAAGGATCCTGATGCGCCAATATTTTCTAAGGCAGATTATGGAATCGTCGGCGATCTTTTTGAAATTGTGCCTTTAATTGTAGATGAGATAAAGAGATTAAAGTGAGCTAAAGTGTTCAAGCTTCGCACCTTTTTTGTTTATTAAAGCTGGTAAGGGCCAAAATAAATTTTTAAAGCGAAATATTATACCTTAGGCTTCGACAACGGCACCAATAACAAACATTAAGACAATGCTTGAAACTACGTATAAGTTCAGTAAGTTATATATCGTTTGTGCCTGTCCATGGTACAATCCGTGGAGTGCTGGTTTAAAAGACCGATGAATCATTTCGCTTGAAAAATTGAATTTGGCTCCTTTACCGTCTTGAATTTGATAGAAATCAAGGGCGCGAAACCTGAGGTGTCTATTAGCTAACTTTAGGCACTATAATATACTATAATGAAATTGCATTTAGTGAGTTTAGGTTGCGTAAGAAATCTCGTTGACAGTGAAGTAATGCTGGGCCTGCTTGCAAAGGCCGGCTGGTCAACCACGCAGGACCCTGAAGAAGCCGATATAATAATTGTCAATACCTGCGGTTTTATCGAACCCGCAATTAATGAATCGATTGACACCATACTTGAACTGTCAAAGCTTAAACAAAGCAATAACTGCAAGAAACTGATTGTTACCGGATGCCTGCCGGAACGTTTCAGGGAGGAGATAGTATCTGCTCTTCCGGAAGTTGATTTTTTCCTTGGCACAGGGGCTTTTGATGAGATTGTGCATGCTGCTGCCGGCGGCTTAACCGATATTTCAAGATGTCTTTTGCCGGATCCGAACCTGGCGCCTCTTCAACCGCAGAATGTGCCGAGGATACACAGCTCTCCATACATGGCCTATGTAAAAGTTGCGGAAGGATGCGATAAGGGCTGCACATATTGCATTATTCCCAGGCTTCGCGGGAAATACAGAAGCCGTCCTTTTGAAGATATCGTTGCCGAAGCCCGTTCTTTGATACTGTCGGGTGTAAAGGAGTTGATACTGGTTGCTCAGGATTCAACATGTTACGGCAAGGATTTAAGCCCATCCATTGACCTTTGCATGCTGGTTGAGAGTATTGCAAACATATCGCAGAATGTATGGATCAGAATCCTGTACGGGCATCCGGAAAGTATAACCGAGTCTTTTATAAAAACGGTTGCAACGCGCAGCAATATATGTTCATATTTTGATATCCCGATTCAGCATGCAAGTCGATCTGTTTTAAAAAAGATGGGTCGTAAATATTCGAGTGACGACCTGTGCAGACTTATAGCAAAAATACGATCACTTGACACTGATGCAGTAATCAGGACTACCGTTATTGTGGGTTTTCCCGGGGAAACAGATAAAGAATTTCAGCAGGTTCTAAAATTCATACAGGAAATACGTTTTGATCATCTTGGCGCCTTCATTTATTCAGATTCCAAAGACCTCCCAAGCCACAGGCTTTCCGGACATGTTCCCGAAAAGATTGCAAGGGAGCGCTATGATTCGCTCATGTCCAGCCAGGCAAAAATATCTTTGGAAAATAATCGTAAGCGTATCGGCGAGGTTGTAAAGGTATTGGTGGAAGAAAAGGGGAAGGATAACATCTTTTTGGGTCGCAGCGCTTTTCAGGCCCCTGAGGTAGACGGCGTTACATATATAAATTCCGATCAATTACAGGCAGGTTGTTTTGCCAGCGTAAAAATTACAGATGCTCTTGAATATGACCTTATAGGAGAAGCTGTATGAGCGACCTCAAAAACAGGATATCAGCTTCAGCAAAACAGGACCTTGAAGATATTGAGATCGCCCTTAAACAGAATTTAAATCCATATCTTGATCTGGTTTCTCAGGCAGCGAGTCATATATTGTTTGCCGGCGGCAAGAGACTAAGGCCTTTGCTTATGGTACTTTCCGCCAGAATATGCGGTTATAATAGCAGCCCCGACAAGACTTTTTCGATTATGTTTGAATATCTTCATGCTGCCACACTTTTGCATGACGATCTTGTGGATGAGGCAATGCTTCGCAGGGGCAAACCTGTAGCCCATTCAATATGGGGCAATTCAATAGCGGTTCTTGTGGGTGATTTCCTTCTTGCGCGGGTTCTTTCAATCGCGGCTGATACAGGGCGCCTTGATGTCATCAAAATTATTTCGGAAATTACAGAAAATATGTCTCAAGGGGAGATCCACCAGCTTATGAGAAAGGGGCATCCGGATCTATCTGAAGAGGAGTATATGAAAATTATCCAAAATAAGACAGCTATCCTTTTTAAAGGCACATGTCAGGCAGGCGCGGTTATCGCAGATGCCCCGGAAAAAGAGGAAAGGGCTATGTCAAATTATGGTTTCAATCTCGGGATTGCCTTTCAGATGATTGATGATCTTCTCGATTATACGTCAGATGCCGGTATTCTTGGAAAGGAGGCAGGCGCAGACCTGAAAGAGGGAAAATTAACCCTGCCGCTCATATATGCATTAAAGCAGGCTGACTCAAATGATCGGGCCGTGATGGAGAAAATAATAAAAAATAAGGATTTTTCCACCGACGAATTTAAAATTTTATTAGAATTGTTAAATAAATACAAGGGGCTTAAATATACCGAAGAGTCGGCGGTAAAACATATTGCCAAGGCAAAGGAGGCTCTTGTCGGGGTTTTTAAGCCTTCAGAAACAAGGCAGCTACTTATAAATATTGCCGATTACGCGCTGGCACGGAAGTATTAAAAAATGAAACCGTCAAAACAGATATTGCTGCTTATTCTTTTTTTATTGATGATGCTTTCAGGGATTGTCCAGGCTGAAGAACACAGCGTGGTTTTGGTCATAGGAACAGGCATAGTATATGCTGATAACGTTGCTGCGGCAAGAGACCTGGCAATTTCCAACAGCCTGGTTTCGGCAATAGAAAATGTTGCAAAAGATTTTCTGCCGTTTGAGTCTCTGGTTCAGAATTTTAAGGTTATAAATGAAATTTTATATAGTAATACCGAAGAGTTTGTTAAGGGATACAAGGTGCTGACAGAGGCATTGGCCGGGGATGTTTACAGGGTAATGGTTCAGGCAACTGTTTCGATTGATAAGGTTCAGCAGAAACTCTCAATTGCAGGAATTATGATAGGCAAAAAGTCTATGCCGCGGGTTCTCTTTTTCATTTCAGAGCAAAGCACTGAAGATAGTTTGCTCCAATACTGGTGGGGAGAAGGTATGTCCGCGGTTAAAAGCGCTGCGGAAAACAGCATGGCCGGTCTAATGATGGAAAAGGGTTTTTTGATAATTGATTCAGAAAATCCGGCGCAAAATTTGAGGAATGAGACTTTAAGCTTAGAGCCTGAATCAGATCATAAGAAAGCTGTTGAACTCGGAGCCCGAGTTAATGCGGATGTGGTAATAGTCGGCAAAGCTATTGCAAGTAAAGCGCCTAATATTATGGGTAAAAACATAAAGTCATTCAAGGGGACTGTAATTGTACGGGCATTCAGGACAGACACCGGCGAAGAAATTGCCTCTGCCTCGCAAACATCCGCCTCTGCCAATGTGGATGATGTTGCAGGTGGAAGGGCTGCGCTTTCAGATGCGGGAGCCCTTGCCGGCAAAGTCCTTTCTTCGCAAATACTTGAAGAATGGCAAAAGGAAATAAAGAAGCCCGTTAATATTGAACTTGTTATTGAGGGAACCGCTAATTTCGCAAATTTTGTACAGTTTCGCAAAATTTTAAATGATATGCCTGGTGTAAATCGCGTTCAGCTTAAAGAGATGAGGATTGATGAATCTGTGATTTTCGTTGATTTTCAAGGAAATGCCAAGGAGCTTGCAGATGCTTTAATGCTTAAGGCATTTGATTCGTTCGGCATTAATATATATGAAGTGTCACAAAACAGTTTAAGGATTGAACTTATAACATCAGAATAGAATAGTTTGGCAGAATAGGATAATTTAGCTAAGTTGAAACAAAGAAATTCCGCAATTAATATCCCCAATATTTTAACCGTCATCAGGATATTACTTGTACCCCTTTTTATTATTTTCCTGCTGAAAAATATGTTTCACTTTGCACTTTTAGTATTTACTGTTGCGGCGATAAGCGACGGCCTTGACGGACTTTTTGCAAGGTATTTAGATCAGCGGACGCTATTGGGGGCTTATCTTGATCCGCTGGCAGACAAGCTGCTTTTGACCAGCGCTTTTGTTGTGCTGGCTGTTATTAAGATTATTCCCGCATGGCTTGCCGTTATTGTAATAAGCCGCGACATTTTAATAGTGCTTGGCATTGCCATTTTTGCCATGGCAGAGCTAAATATTGAAATTAGACCAAGGACAATCAGTAAATGGACAACCGTTTTCCAGCTATTCACCATTTTTTTTCTGCTGCTTGACCCCAAAATTCCCGGAGCTGATATGATTAAATGGATTTTATACTGGCTTACCGCAGGGATAACCATATTATCCGGTCTTCATTATACTTACATCGGCATGAACTTTATTCAGAATGCTTCCAACAATAACCGGAGAAATACATAACGAATTATTAATTCAAAGGTCTCACCTTGACAGGATAATTAATAGGTGATATCGGCTATTTCTAAAACAGGCACGTAGCTCAGGGGGAGAGCGCTACCCTGACACGGTAGAAGTCGTTGGTTCAAATCCAACCGTGCCTACCATAACATGAAACAGCTTTTCAATTATATCTTATTAATTCTTTTGGCCGGTTGCCTTATACTTATATTGCCTGCCAAAACCGTTTGTGCCGCCGGTATCCGTAAGGCTGTAGCAGCGGGCCGTTTCTATCCTGCTTCACGGTCTGAATTGGAGCAAACGATTGACAGTTTGACGTTTCAGGCAAAACAAACATCCATTCAGATCCCTCCTGATAAACAGCTTAAAGCTCTGATACTGCCGCATGCAGGGTATATTTATTCCGGGCTTACGGCAACTCATGCCTCGCTTGTATTAAGAAAAAATCAATTTGACAGGGTTATTTTGATGGGGCCGGATCATAAGATTGGTTTTAATAACTGCGCAATAACCAATGCAGATGCCTATGAAACCGTGCTCGGCCTTGTCAGACTGAATGATGATTCAGCAAAATTGCGCGCAAATCCCGATCTGTTTCAATCTATTCCAGACTCTGACAGGCTTGAACACTCATTGGAGGTTGTTCTGCCGTTTCTTCAGCGTTATCTGAATAAATTCGAAATAATACCGATTGTTACCGGCCGGACCGATGTAAAATTGCTGTCTCACGCAATTAAGTCTGTAATTGATGAAAAAACACTCCTGGTAGCAAGTTCGGATCTGTCTCACTACCTTTCATACCCTGAAGCCGTTAAAAGAGACAGAGAAACAATTAATATGATTTTAAACATGGAATCTGATAAGCTGTTAAAAAGCAGCAATCGCGCATGCGGCATAATACCTGTTCTAATCGTGCTTGAAATGGCCGCAAAACATGGCTGGAAACCGGTTCTTCTTCATTATTCAAACAGCGGGGACACTGCTGGAGGACGTTCACAGGTTGTCGGTTATGCGGCAATCGCATTTTATGGAGATTCATCTATGCAAAAAAAACATAATCACCAGCAAATTGATTCGCGACTTGGACAGGCTCTGGTTAAACTGGCCAGGCAAACCATTATGCAAAGACTGGGATTGGAAATTTCCGATAAAGAATCGGATTTAATGGTGGCTGCCGTTAAGGATGAAACGCTTAAGGCTCTCCGCGGCACTTTTGTAACCCTTAAGATTGGCGGCGATTTGCGTGGTTGCATCGGAAGCCTGGCAGCGGAAGAATCGATTGTTGACGGGGTAAAGCACAATGCCGTCAGCGCAGCGTTTCATGACCCTCGTTTTTCTCCTGTAACTGTTGAAGAAATAGAGGATGTGGACATAGAAATCAGCATTTTGACTAATCCTCAGCCTCTCGAATACATTGACGGTGCGGATTTGATCTCCAAGCTGAGAGTCAATGTCGACGGAGTTATTCTTCGAAAAGGGAGGGCCGGAGCCACGTTTTTGCCCCAGGTCTGGGAACAGCTTCCACGACCGGAAAAGTTTCTTTCCCATTTATGTGTAAAGGCCGGACTGTCGGCCAATGCATGGGAAAACACCAGGCTGGAAATATCGACTTACCATGTTCAATATTTTGAAGAGAAAAAGTGAACGAGCCATAACTCTGGTGGTCATTGCCACAGGCATTTCTTCTGTGGTAACTCAATTATTGATCATCCGCGAATTTCTGGCTCAATTTCAGGGAAACGAGTTTGTCATTGCCCTGATTCTTTTTAACTGGCTTATTATCGGCGGGATCGGCACCCTTCTGGCTCATCTGGCAATTAAAGGCTTTTGGCGGCCCACAGCCTACCGGCTTGGCTGGCTTTCCTTCTGCCTGGCCTGTGTTCCAACCTTGCAAATCATGGCCATCCGCGGTCTGCGTGATTATTTTTTTATTCACGGCGCTTCGGTCGGATTTTACCCAACCCTGACATATACCTTTATTACAATTGCCCCTTACGGACTGCTGCTTGGCTTTATCCTTCCATATAGCCTCTTTGTGCTCAGGCTTGAAAAACCGGATTATCCCGGGGCATTCATATACATGACAGACAATATCGGTAATGTGGCAGGCGGCGCTCTGTTTTCATTTATACTGATTTATCTCGCGACCCCTTTGCAGGCGGTTTTTCTGTCCAACCTCCCGCTGTTGGCGGCAACCTGTTTTCTATTTATCTCCATCCAACGGTATCATCTATCTGTTTTCATTGGCACAGGGCTGGCCATCGCAATTCTTCTGGCCGGTATTTTTATGGAGCCGGCATCACTTGCCGGCTTCAAAGGCGAACCAATATATTATAGCGAATCCAGATACGGCCGCATAGCCGTCTATAAAGATAATGACCAGTTTACTCTGTTTATGGACGGTACACCTGTGTTTAGCAGCCACAACCTGACCATGGCGGAAGAAACGATTCATTATCCAATGGCACAATCAACCGATCCCCGGAAAATTCTGATAATTTCGGCTCAAGGCGGGATGATTGAGGAATTGCAAAAATACCGGCTCGCACGCATAGATTATGTTGAGCTTGATCCAGAGGTTAGCTCTGCTTTGTTCAGGTTTGGTCTGATAAAGGATATTCCGGGTTTGCACGTTATTCATCAAGATGCCAGGGCATACCTGACAAAATCTGATGAAATCTATGACGCTATAATAGTCAATCTGCCTGAACCTGAAACTTTTCAAATAAACCGGTTTTTTACAACCCGCTTTTTTGCTCTGGCAAAGCAACATCTTGCAGGCTCGGGAATATTAAGTTTTTCAGTGCGGGGATTTGACAGCTACCTTGCCGAAACCCAGCGCCAAAAGATCTCTTCCCTGTATAATACCGTGTCAGAGTATTTTGACCATGTTTTGCTGCTGCCGGGGCAAAAGATTTTTTTTCTGTGCGGCAACCGCCCGATCAGGACGGATATTCCCGCGTGTCTTCTTGAAAAAGGGATTCAAACCTCTTACATCAGCGGCTTTTATTACGGCAATATGACAAACGAGAAAATAGCGGGATTAAACAATCTGCTCGATTCAGGCGCCCCTAAAAACATCGACGAATCCCCCCTGTTGATACGATTGATGTTTTCACAGTGGTTTGCCGAATTCTCCACATCCCCGAATCGATTCATCGTCGGCCTGACAATTTTGCTTTTAATATATATGTTCTTTATTAAAGCAGAAGAGTTTGTTCTCTTTTCAACCGGCTGCATGACCATGGGCAGCGAAATCCTGGTTGTTTTTGCTTTTCAGATTTTTTTCGGTTATATTTATTTTCAGATAGGCTTGATCATAACCGTTTTTTTAGCCGGCCTGCTGCCCGGCGCCTGGTTTGGTGAAAAACTACGTGGCCAAGGGAAACAGATGCTGATAATTGCAGACAGCCTGCTGATTATCCTTTTGGGGTTTTTTATTCTGGCCATTAAGTATGGCGGAGACCGGTTGCCGGTTGTTTTATTTCTTTTGTTTGGATTTGTGATTTCTTTGATATGCGGTTTTCAATTTCCTGTTGCGCTTCGTTTAAGAGGCGGTGATAATCGTGTGTTTACACGAGCCTTTTCCGCTGACTTGATAGGCGCCGCCTTTGGCACTCTGTTTACCAGCGTGGTGCTTATTCCATACCTTGGCATTGTATGGGCCACGACGGGATTAATCGGCCTGAAACTCACAAGCTTAACTATTATGGCGACAAGACATGAGAAAAATAAGCAGACGTAAATTCCTGTATTGTAGCGCGGCTGTTCTTTCAACTGCCATGCCTTTTCGTTCCTTTTGGCCTGTTGCAGTAACAGATAGCGAGGCATCCGGGTCCGTTGATATCAGCGGCAAGGTGTTTACAGGGGATGCGCCTGCAAAATTATGGAAATGGTCTCATGAAGGATTTCTTTATAAGAAGTTAAAAAAAAACAGGGTGGCATGCGGCATCTGCCCGAACAGATGTGTTCTGGCGACGGGCGATTTAAGCGTCTGCCGCAGTAAAGTTAATATTGACGGAACATTATACAGCCTGGCCTACGGCAACCCCTGCAGCGTGCATGTCGATCCAATAGAGAAAAAACCGCTTTTCCATTTTAAACCAAAATCAAGGGCATTTTCCATAGCTACCACAGGTTGCAATTTCCGCTGTTTGAACTGTCAAAACTGGGAGATTTCTCAGGTAAAACCATGGCAGGTGCGCCATGTCGAGCTTTTCCCGCCGGATGTTGTGATTGAGGCAAAGCGCGCCAAGGCCGAATCCATAGCATATACATATTCCGAACCAACCACCTTTTTTGAATACATGATCGACATCGCGCGTATCGCTAGGGAGGAGGGCATATATAACCTGTGGATATCGAACGGCTACATTAACAGAAAACCGCTGCTGGAGTTGTGCAAGGTTCTGGACGCAGCCAATGTAAACCTGAAGTCATACAGTGATGCCATATACAGGAAATTAAACGGCGGCAGGCTTGAGCCGGTGTTGAATACATTTAAGACACTGCATGAACAGGGGGTACACTTTGAAATGACTAATCTGGTAGTTCCGGGATATGTTGATGATGCTGATATGGCTAAAAGGATGTGCGAATGGATTCTCAAAAATCTCGGCCCTGATTATCCGTTGCATTTTTTACGATTTTTCCCCGGATACAAATTAGACAGGCTGGCGCCGACCCCCATATCTACCCTGAGCCGCTTTCGTGAATTGGCCATGCATGAGGGGATCCGTTATGTATATGTAGGCAATGTGCCAGGCCATGAAGGTAACAATACCTATTGCCATAATTGCGGAAAATTATTGGTTGAAAGAAAAGGATATTTAATTCCAATTTATAATCTTGCCGGAAATAGATGCAAGTTTTGCAAGAGCGTTATTCCAGGCGTATGGGTGTGATCTGGTTTTATTTGATCAGCTCTTTTGTCCTGTTTCTGTATTTAGCATGTACAGCGTTTGCCAGAGCGCCAAGCTCTTTGTGAACAGCATCTGGATCAAGAAGCTGTGGTGGCTGGATAAGGTTGAATTGTTCGATTCGTACAGGTTTAAAATAAAGGCTTTTTTCAACTGCGCCAAGTTCTTCGGGAGTAAAATTTTCGCCCATAAAATGCTTTTTTACAATATTTCCAACATCCATACTCCTTAAAAAATTTATAATAGTGAGCAGATCGTGGTTTTTTTCAAATTTAGCCAGGTTGGTGTTTACAGCTTTGCATTCCTCTTCAAGATTTTCGTGAGCCTCCGTATATTTATTATTCCATGTAACCAGCCTCTGATATGCCTCTAAAGCCAGCTTCCTGAATCTGGCCTTGTCGGTAAGGCCGTGCACCTTAATAGACCGGAGATCTTTTCGGCATTTTGAGTTTTTGCCGATCCGATCATTAAAAGGGGGTTCCTTTAACCCAAGAATGTTCACGAATTCGTTAATAAACCCGGTTTCAAAAAGTAAATCATACATGCGCGCAAAGCGGCAAAAGAGCATCTCCTGCAGTTGGGCGGCGTGCTGTGCCAATTCCTCAGCATAGTGGATCTGTTCTTCTATCAACCGCCTTTCGTAAAGATAATTTTGAATAACCTCCTCTTTGACCTCACGGGTCAATGCGGAGATGAAATCATCATGCATAGACAGTGTTCAGTTCCTCCTCTGTGATGTCAAACACCTCGACTGGAAAGGCTTCAACTTTGCCGGGATGATATAATATCTTTACAATCAGGCTAAAATCAATATTTATTTCCATTGAGGAGAGAGCCATGTTCGCAACATATACCGCAAAGTTTTTATGGAAACCCTCATTGGAGGATGCAGAATCGTTGATATGCTTACAGGCGAACAACTAAAATTTCTTGTTCCTGGTTTTCCCCCATTCCTTTAACTATTTCACAATATCTAAAAAATTAAGGTTTAGTCAAAACTGATAAACTCGTAAAAAGTCGAAAACACACATTTTTTGTCATTCCGGCCCCGCATCAAGTGCGGGATAAACTTCAGCCTGACACGTAGTGACACGAAGTGAAGCATCAGCGCTAACCGTTAGCGCTATCCAGTATTTTCAGGTAGTTGCAACAGCTATGGACTCCGGTTTTCACCGGAGTGACGACTTTTTACGAATTAGTCAAAACTATTGCCGATGTTTTGAGCATGATTAAGTACAAAAGAAAAAAGCGAAGACTTTTCAACCTTCGTTCGTATTAACTTATAAAAGTATACTTAACTCAGTTGAAAATATTCAAAGAAAGATCTATATGAGTAAACAATCATGAAGAAAAAAATGGTCGTAGCGGCGTTAGCTGTTTGTGTGGACGACGTGATGGATGTCGATATTTGAGATCTGGCAACGATACTCACAGCAGGAAATGAAATGCCTGCGTGAAGCGTAACCCGCGTATACCTGTAAGAGTGATATTGCTTATAAAACCAGTCATGGCGGCAGACATATAACAGTGAACATAGATATAAAACTCTCACATCTGGATGACGTGTCTCTGATCTACCAGATACAGAAGGGAAGCCATGAAGCGTTTGCAGCACTTGTATGTCGTCACTCTAATCGATGTTACAGGATTGCCTATCGCCTTGTTTCTAATAAGGACGATGCAGAGGACATTGTACAGGAAGCGTTTTTAAAATTATGGGGCAGACCAAAACTTTGGGATCCCAACAAACGAGCCAAATTCACAACCTGGTTTTATAAGGTGATCATAAACCAATGTCTTGATCACAACAAAAAGAAAAAGCCATTAGACCTACCCGAAGGTATAGAAGAGTTTATAGACAGAAATCCTGGGCAAGATGCTTTATTAGATGCTCATCAAAAACAGGCTATACTGGAAAGATCCATTCGTGAACTGTCGGAGAGGCAGCAATTGGCCGTTAACCTGTGCTTTTATGAAGGATTAAGCAATAATGAGGCCGCGGAAATCGTTGGCGTAAAAGTTAAAGCACTGCAATCTCTCCTCATGCGTGCCAAAACGATATTGAAGGACAAAGTCAAACAATATCTATACGGAGGTTTGATATGACAATTCACGTTAAACATTTCAAACAAAACATGCTTGTATATGGCTCTAATGTTTATAACTGGCCGGAGGGCATAAGAGAAGCAGGGCTTAAGGCTCTGGATAGATCTTCCGAGCTCCAGGCATTATTGGCGGATGAGGAATGCTTTGAAAAAGCTCTCAAAACGAGAAAATATGAAGAACCGAGCATAGATCTATCAGAGCGAATTATCTCAGCGACTCAACATATGAAGAAAAAAGAGCGGAGCAATTCTGGTGGGTTTTTTTCAGAGTTACTTTGGGAATTCAGTTTGCCTAAATCGGCACGTACAGCGGTTTTTGTTTCGCTCATTTTTGCTTTGATATTTGGATTTGCCATGAGCTTTTCAAATCCGTCGGGGTATGTTTCCGCCGAACAATACAAAACGAACTTAGAAGAGTTTCTATACTATGAAGGAGAGATACTATGAGCAAAAAAATAAAGGTTATGGTCTTTAGTTCACTTCTTCTGAATGCATTGCTTATCGGTGTCATAGTAGGCGATTTGTCACATCGCTTCAGCAGGGAACATTTTATTGGAAGGCACGCGGAGCTTATATCAAAATTGCCTAGGGATAAAGCAGCGTTGTTTCTTAAAACAGTGGAAAGTGTGCATCTAAATAATCGGAACATATACCATCAGATCCGAGAAGCAAGAAAAGAAGCGATGAAAATTTTAGCTGCACCTGAATTTGATGAAGCTGCCTACCGGCTTAAGCTGAAAAAACTTCACGAACTGGGCGACCTCAAGATGCAGGGGCTGGCAAATGCGACTATTGAACTAGCGATACAGTTTGGCCAGGAAGAGAGAAGGGCATTGGCTCAGCATCTGAGGCATGAACTGCGACGTCCACGAGACACCAAGTCTCCGCGCAATGCAAGAACGTCAAATCATGAAAATTTATGAACAGAGTTTGTTGGAGCTTTGGTATGAGATACGAGTAACACATGAATTCAATTAAAACAGGCTTAATAGAATTCAGGGAGCTTCTCCTGGCAATGGTCATGATGTCAGTGCTTGCAGGGTGCATGACTGTCGGGCCGGATTATGCGCTGCCTGATGTATCATTGCCCGCAGCATGGTCTGCTCAAATAAAGGGTGGCTTGATCGTCGAAGATTTAGACAGGAAAGCGCCGGCCGATTGGTGGTTGATACTCAATGATTCTGTACTGACAAGTCTGATTGAGCAGGCGGTCGCAAGCAACCTCGATTTAAAGGAGGCCCGAGCGAGGGTTCGGGAGGCGCGTGCCCTCCGTGGTATCAGCAAGGCCGATCGTTTTCCAACTATTGACGCCAGTGGTGCGGCAAGGTTGAGCCGTAGCAGCGAAAATACCGGTAGTGGGGCCGAGAGAAAGCTCTATTCAGCAGGCTTTGATGCTACCTGGGAGCTGGATTTATTTGGCGGAAAACAACGCGCCATAGAAGCGGCCGAAGCTAAGCTGCAGGTAAGTGAAGAGGACTTGCGGGACGTGCTTGTCAGCCTGCTTGCCGAAGTCGCCCTTAATTATGTCGAGGTGCGTTCGTTTCAGACCCGGTTGTTGGTTGCGCACGCCAATCTTGATGCACAGAAGGAAACATATAACATCGCCCAATGGCGTTTTCAGGCCGGCCTGTCGACTCGGCTCGACGTAGAACAGGCTAAGTACAATTTGGAGCAGACCCGATCCCAGATACCTGATCTAAATACCGGGGTCGCGCAAGCCAGGAATCGCTTATCCGTTCTGCTTGGACAATACCCTGGTTCCCTGGGAATGGCTTTGTCTGAACACAAAGCCATTCCGGTTACCCCTCTTGAGGTCGCTGTTGGTGTGCCGGCCGATGTCTTGCGACATCGGCCGGATGTCCGACGAGCAGAGCGTCAACTGGCCGCGCAAACCGCACAGGTAGGGGTTGCCACCGCGGATTTGTATCCCAAGTTTTCACTCCTCGGCTCCATTGGTCTTGAAGCCTTGTCGCTGGACAATCTGTTTTTAGCCGGCAGTCGAACCCACAGTATAGGACCACGCATTACCTGGCCTGTCTTTGATGCAGGAACTATCCGCAAAAACATCGACGTGCAATCTGCTCTGCAGGAGCAGGCGTTGATTCAATATGAGGCTGCAATCCTCAAAGCACTGGAGGAAGTCGAGAACGCGCTTATTGCTTATGCTGAAGAGCATAGTCGCAGACAGTCGCTAAGCGAGGCGACAGAGGCTGCACAGCAAGCCGTTGATCTTGCGCAAAGCCTGTATTTATCAGGACTGATCGATTTCACCGATGTGCTGGATGCACAGCGTTCATTGTTATCATTCCAAAACCAGCTATCTGTTAGTGAGAGTGAAGTAACCTCCAATCTGATAACTCTTTACAAGGCCCTCGGAGGGGGATGGACATCCCTTGTGATCAATGACAATCAATAGATTCAAGCATGGAAAGAAGCCATGAAATACAACATAAATTCAGAATCAAACATTAGCCAAACTCTGGGTATCGACCAGTCCCAAAACCACAGAAAGCATCTGAAACAATGGCTCATCATAGCTCTACTGGCAATAGTGGGGGGAACAAGCGCTGTTGTTTGGAAGAGGGTAGAAAAATCCGATTCCATGCAGTACCAGACCCAGAAAGTTCAGCAAGGAAACCTGACCATGACTGTGACAGCGACAGGTAACCTGGAGCCAACCAATCAGGTGGATGTGGGCACCGAGGTATCCGGAACCGTGGAAACCGTCGAGGTCGATTACAATGACCATGTAAAGATCGGCCAGGTCCTGGCGCGGCTGGACATGTCGAAGCTCCAAGCGCAGGTTCTAAAGTCGAAGGCGGCCCTGGAATCGGCCCGGGCAAAGGTTCTGGAAACACAGGCCACCGTCAATGAAACACGCAATGAACTGGAGCGGTTAAAGCGGGTCTGGGAATTGAGCGATAACAAGGTGCCATCGCAACACGACATGGATGCGGCACATGCGGCGCTGCAAAGAGCGCTGGCCGCCAAGACCACCGCAAAATCCCAAGTCTCTGAAGCCCAGGCCACTCTGGAAGCTAACGAGACGGATCTGTCTAAAGCAGTCATCCACTCGCCCATTAACGGTATTGTCCTTACGCGTAGCGTGGAACCCGGCCAAACTGTTGCCTCCTCATTGCAGTCCCCGGTGCTGTTCACTTTGGCCGAGGATCTGACCAAGATGGAACTCCACGTGGACGTGGACGAAGCCGATGTGGGTCAGGTAAAAGAGGGACAGGAGGCGACCTTTGCTGTCGATGCCCATCCAAATCGGACTTTTCCAGCGCTGATCGCCCAGGTCCGTTATGGCTCTCAGACTGTGAATGGTGTCGTTACGTACAAAACCGTACTAAATGTGGATAACTCAGATCTGTCCTTGCGGCCTGGAATGACGGCAACGGCAGACATCACCGTAAAAAAAGTCGAGAATGCAATCCTGTTACCAAATGCTGCATTGCGTTTTGCCCCTTTGATCAAAGAAAAAGAAGCTACATCCAATGGCGGCCTGTTCAGTAAACTCCTGCCAGGTCGGCATAGATCATCGCAGGAACAGCGTAAAAATGATATTGTCGATAACAAACAACGCGTCTGGACACTGCGCGATGGACAACTTATCGCTATTGGTATCATGACAGGAGTTACTGATGGCAAAATGACCGAGGTTATCAGTGGCGACATTGAGCCAGGGATGGAGCTCGTTGTCGATACAATGAGAGAGAGACAATGAAGACAACCACTTCCACTCAAACCGGCAAACACTACCTTATCGAGCTGAAGGGCGTAAACAAGGTATACGGCAAGGGTCCTGCAGCCATGCAGGCCCTACAGGAAATAGACTTGCGTATTTGTCAGGGTGAGTTCGTGGCTGTAATGGGGCCAAGTGGATCAGGCAAATCTACCTGCATGAATATTTTAGGTTGTTTAGATACTCCCAGCAGCGGTGTCTTCCTGTTTGAAGGCATTGACGTTGGAAAGCTGTCCCGCGACCAGCGTGCACTGTTACGCCGGCATTATCTGGGGTTTGTGTTTCAGGGCTTCAACCTCCTAAACCGCACTTCAGCTTTGGAAAATGTTGAACTACCCTTAATCTATCGCGGTACGCCTGTGGGAGAGCGAAGGGTACGCGCCCTTCAAGCCCTTGAAGCGGTTGGGCTTACAGGATGGGAAACGCACACGCCGGGCGAACTCTCCGGTGGACAGCAACAAAGGGTCGCCATAGCCCGTGCCATTGTTACTAATCCCAAGGTTCTGCTGGCCGACGAGCCCACCGGCAACCTGGATTCCGCGCGCAGTCGTGAAATCATGGAGGTGCTTGCTGCATTTAACAAAGAACGCGGCATAACAATCGCCATGGTGACTCATGATGCCAATATAGCGGTCTACGCAAAACGAATCATTCGCTTCTTCGACGGAAGCATCGATTCTGAAGAGGGAAAACCGGAGATTGCTTAATGTTCAGTGAAACAATTCTACTATCTTTGCGGGAAATTCGTCGCAACCTCATGCGCTCATCTCTGACAATTCTGGGTATCGTTATCGGGGTAGCTGCTGTGATCACCATGGTGACTTTGGGTAGAGGGGCCACGGCACAGGTAGCCTCCGATATCGCCAAATTGGGGACCAATCTGCTCCAGGTCAGACCGGGCCAGGATCGCCACGGTCCTGGTGGCACACATTCAACCGGTGACATGTTTAAGGCGAAAGATGCCGAGGCCATTGCCCAGGAGATTTTTGGCCTTTCTGCCGTAGCGCCGATTGCATCTCAGACAGTCCAATCTATTTACGGAAATGAAAACTGGTCTACCACAGTTACCGGCAGCACCAATGATTATTTGCAGGTCAGCAACTGGCTGCTTGAAAGCGGTCGTCAATTTATGGAAGGCGAACTTCGAGCAGGCAAAGCCGTGTGCATACTTGGTGCTACTGTGCGCAATAAGCTCTTTGGCGGCCGGAATCCTATAGGAGCCACCATTCGCCTGGGTAAGCTTTCCTGCAACGTGATCGGCGTATTAAATCCCAAAGGGCAGTCCAGCTTTGGCACGGATCAGGATGACTTCGTGCTTATTCCTTTACGCGTGCTTCAACGACGAATCACGGGGAATTCTGATGTGAGCCGTATTTTGGTTTCAGCGCATGATGGCGTTTCAACCAGGAAAGTCGAGCAGGATATCGAGCAACTGATGCGCGAGCGTCGTCACATTTCGCCGAGCAAAGATGATGATTTTTATGTCAGAGATATGCAAGAACTAGTCAGCACGATGACAGGGACAACCCGTGTACTTACCGGACTACTGGGGGCAGTGGCAGCAGTAAGCCTCCTTGTCGGCGGAATCGGCATAATGAATATCATGCTGGTGTCGGTTACGGAAAGAACGCGGGAGATCGGCATCAGACTCGCCATTGGCGCCCTGGAACGGGATGTTCTGATGCAGTTTTTGGTTGAGGCCGTAGTGTTGTCTTCCTTAGGAGGGGTGATCGGCATCGTTCTTGGGATCTCGGCTGCCGCGGTCGGCGCCATTGTCCTCGCTGTTCCCTTTGTCTTTGATCCTATAATTATCATAATCGCGTTCGTATTTTCTGCTGCGGTAGGTGTCGTTTTCGGCTACTTTCCAGCCAGGCAGGCCGGGCAAATGGACCCGATCGAAGCCCTTCGCTACGAATAACTGTTCTCTATTGTTTTTAATGCCTAACGAACATGCGTTTGCCCTGAAAATTGATCAAGGTAAACGCATGTGCAAATGAGAAACTGCTTTCTTTTTCAATTGTTTTTTTGTTCTTGCCGGAACCCCTGAATGAACACCGGCTTTTAGATCACAATTCAAACACTCATCCGGATTTGCCCATGGGTGGTGAATTCACCACTATATTCACTTTTAGATACAAATCCCCTTTTTTATCTCCTGCAACTATCCGCCCTAATCCTCGGATGCGCAGTTTGTTTCCATCCTTAATATTGGGTGGAATTGTCAATAAAAAGCTTCGTTTTTTAAAGCCGACCGGAATATTAATCAATTTGCGGGTACCGAAAAATGCTTCGCGGGAATTGATAAAGATGTTTCCATAGGAATTGGGGTCATTATCCATTGAGATCGGGCGTACAACCTGAATTTTCGATGTTGTGCGTTTTTGGGTAATTTTTCTTATTTTACTACTCACTCCGATTTTAGGTATCAGCGTAAAAAGCTTTAAAAATATAATACCGAAAATAAATCCGCCTATATGTGCCCACCATGCGATTCCGCCTATTTGGCCCGGGCTTGCCGTGGCGCTCAGGAACTGAAACAGGAACCAGATACCAAGAAAAAAATATGCGGGAATCTCTACAAAAGGGAAGAAGAAAAAAAAAGGTACCAGGGTTAGTATCTTGGCCCTGGGAAATAGAACGAAATAGGCTCCCATTATACCGGCAATCGCACCGCTGGCTCCGATGGTCGGTATTTGTGAATGCGGATTAGAAACAACGTGAACAATGCCGGATGCAAGACCGCAGAGAAGGTAAAAAGCGAGATACCGTATTGGGCCGAGTCGCTCTTCCACGTTATCGCCAAAGATATAGAGACTCCACATATTACTCAGAAGATGTAAGAATCCTCCATGGAGAAACATAAACGAAAACAAGGTGAGGAGATGTTCCCCTGATGTGAAACGAGAAGATATCTGGGGGATGAAATAGCGATCCGGGACAAGACCATATGTGTAGATAAATTCGTTTAAACGGTGGCCTTGCGCCAGCTCTATTAGAAAAAATATAACACTGATGCCGATAAGTGTATTGTTGACTACAGGATAGCTTGAAGAACGTTGCGAGCTTCGTAAAGGTATCATTATTTCAATTCTTTTATTCGGCTGGTTTTTCCGGCAGAGGGAAAAAATATTCACTGGTCTTAAAACAGACGCTTTTGCATGATTTAGGCATATAAGCATTAACCCAATCCAGCACATCGTGGCCGATGCAAAATTCACCCAACAAAGCAAGACTTGCGGAAGATGCCTGAGCCTCTTCGGCGTTTTTAAATTTTAAAGGAAGATCTGTTTGACTTGTCATTATTCATAAACTCGTAAAAACTTTCTTTACGAAACGTGTTAGGTGTTAAGTGTTAAGGGTTTGATATCCCAAATGGGGGTGTTGTTGTACATATCCAGACCTTTAACATAAATGACGTTGCTTTTTACTTTAAGTACTTCCAGAACCGACATGCCGATCGGGTTTGGTCTCCGTGGCGAGCAGCAGCTGAAAACCCCAATTATTTCTTTGCGATGCGGAGGGCTTTGCTTGAGATACCTGGAAGTGAATGCAGGACTTTTATGGAAATGGAAAATCACGACAATGTGCTGACCGGCCTTGATGTCCTCCATGCCCTCAATATATTCCTCATTAATAATCAGCCTTCCTTCAACATCTGAAACAGACCAATGCCTGGGAACCTTTTCAAATTCATGGCGCACAAAACCTATAGGCTTCATTTCAATTGCCATTGCACCTGTATCATTTTTATTTTTTTTCAAGCCTTGCCACCGATTCTATATGATATGTGTGAGGGAACATGTCAACCGGCTGTGTTTCCAGTAAATTATATTTATCCTTTATAAGCCCGATATCCCTTGCCATGGTTGTGGGATTGCAGGATACATAAACAATTTTTTCAGGCGCTATTTTAAGAACATGCTTTACTACATCCTTGTGCATACCTACTCTTGGAGGATCGATTATCATAACATCAGGGCTTTCCGTAACCTGCGGCAGGCAGTCCTTTATATCGCCATGGATAAACCGGCAATTTGATATCATGTTTTTTTTGCAGTTATTTTGCGCATTAGCCACGGCAGATGCAACTATCTCGATGCCTGTTATCTCTTTTGCACTGTCTGCAAGAAAAACAGATATCGCCCCTGTGCCGCTGTATAAATCCACAACCCTTTCTTTGCCGCTGAGTCCGGCATATTCCCTGACCGTCCGGAAAAGCTGCTCCGCACCAGCCGTGTTGGTTTGAAAAAACGAGTTTGCAGATATCTCAAACTCACAAGGACCGATTTTATCTTTTATGCAGGAGGCTCCGGCAAGTAATATTTCATATTCTCCAATGGCCACGCCGGCTTTGCGAGCAGTAATGTTATTTACAATCGAGACTATTTCCGGATATTTATTCATCAAGAGATCGGCGAGAGGCTGCAGAATTTTTTTGTTTTCTTCTGAAGTTATGATGTTAACCATCCATTGGTCATATGCAGCGGAATGTCTCAGCATAACAAACCGCCAGAACCCGATGTGGCTGTAAAGACTATATACGGGGGTTTTGGAGTTTTTAATATAATTTCTAACATCTTCGAGGATATGATTGCCTGATTTTGGCTGAAGCAGGCATGCCTTTGTGTCAAGCACCTTGCTAAATGTGCCAGGCACATGAAGACCGATGGCAAAGCCTGTATCAATATCCTTTTTATCCATCTCGTCAGGCAGCAGCCATTTTCGGTCGGAACATGTAAACTCCATCTTGTTTCTGTACTCAAAAATCCGGCTGGAAGGGATTGTTTTATGCACTACAGGATCATGTATAAGCCCTATATGTTCAATAGAATCGATGACATGCCCTTGTTTGAACTCAAGCTGCCTGTCATAAGCTAAAAACTGCCACTTACATCCGCCACAATAGTTGCTGTACATGCATGGCGGATCTATTCTATATGGAGACGGCTCCTTTATTAATACTATTCTGGCCTCTGCATAGCTTTTTTTCTTTTTAGTTATGAGGGCATCAACAAGGTCTAAAGGTACTGCCCCGTCAACAAAAACAGCCATGCCGTCAACACGCGCAAGCCCCTTTCCGCCAAAGGCGATATCCGAGATTCTAAGCTCCAGTGTCTGTCCTTTTTTAATACCCATAAAGCAAATCCTTATATAAAAACTTTTACCACAGAGTTCAAAGAGCACGCTGAGATTTTCTATAAAAAAGCATTTGCTCTGTGCTCTCTGTGTGCTCCGTGTTGAAAATGTTATGTCTTATTCAATTTTGCTCAAGAAGTTCGGTTCTCAACAGGTCAAGGGCTTTCATGGCAAATATTTTTTTATTCGTCAGCCTGTCATTGCCGGCAAAGTTGAAACAATAACCTTTTACATGTTTGGGCGTGGCAAGCCCGATACATACGGTTCCTACAGGCTTATCATCGGTTGCCCCACCGGGCCCCGCAATTCCGCTTGTTGAAAGTCCATAAGTTGCGCCGGCAATCCGTCGCACTCCTATAGCCATCTCTTTTGCAGTTTCTTCATGCACGGCTCCGTATCGTTTTATTGTTTCAGGCGATACTCCAAGCAGATTTATTTTGGCTTCATTCGAATATGTTATGCCGGATAAAAGAAAATAGTCCGAACTTCCCGGCACATTTGTAATCATATGGGATATAAGGCCGCCTGTACAGCTTTCGGCAATCGCAATGCCGGCATTTTGTCTGCAAAGGAGTTTGCCGATCTGCCTGACGATTTCAATTTCCGCCTTTTCGTCCAAACAGATTTCATTCCCTGTGTTTAGTGTTTCTGCTGCCATAGCTGAAATTTTCTCCTGTTAAATAAAAAGCAAGCATTTACGGGTTCAAAAGTTCACCTGAACCCTGAACCCGTAAACGATTACAATAAAAAAACTTGACAAATATATAACAAAATAACTATAGATAAAGTCTTATAGGAAAATTTACAAATGAAAACAATCGGAAATCATAAAATTAAAAATCTGTTATTTATATGGTGGTGGCAGACTTATATCAACGAGTTCGCCGGCGGAACTTCACCAACCTGATTTTAGTTAAAAGTTTTAATGACCGCAGGCAACTCAAAGCCTACGGTCTTTTTGTTTTAAAAAGGCTGTGGAAATCTTCACGGTCTTTTTTTATTTTGTAACAGAAAACCTGGTCATTGGGGTCTGGTTTCATTATTTAAAGAAGGATATATATGCTTATAAAACAATTCCCAGACAAAGATCAATTCCGCATTTTAGCCGGGCAAAATAATGTGATACCAGTTTGTGTTGAAATGCTGGCAGACACGGAAACCCCGGTTTCTTTGCTTAAAAAAGTCTATAATAATAAAGGCCCTGTTTTTTTGTTCGAAAGTGTAGAAGGAGGGGAACGTTGGGGAAGATACAGCTTTTTGAGCGCTTCCGCCAGATTTCATATCCGCGTATACTCGGAGTTCGTGGAAATTCAAAATAAGGGTTGCGTCAACAAGATTCCTCATAATGGAGAGCCGCTGACAGTTCTAAGGGACTTTATGAGCAGGTTTAATCCGGCTGATATGCCTGAACTGCCAAGGTTCTGGGGAGGGATGGTCGGTTACCTGGCTTATGAAATGGTTTCATTTATCGAAGCGGTCCCGAATCAATGGCCTGAAGAAAAACCGCTTGCAAATTTCATAGTGCCCGATGAACTGCTTATTTTTGATAATATTCGAAACACATTGCTTGGAATTGTTATAACCTTTCTTGATGAAGATCTGGAAAACAATCAAAAAACCGATCAGGCTGTAGAAAAAGCCTTTGAAAGCGCAATGTCGCGTGCCAAATTCATGCTACAGGTAATTGATCAACAATTACCCGTAAGCAATGACCGTGCTTATCAAAAGGGGTATAGTCTGATTCCCAGACAGGATGACGACACCTATCGGTCTCACGTAAAAAAGATAAAGGAATATATCCGGGCAGGGGATGTGATTCAGACGGTTATATCCCAGCCCTTTGTTTGCGAAGCGCCTCCTGATCTATGGATGCTCTATCGCGCTCAGCGACATATCAACCCATCCCCTTATCTGTATTTTATGCATATAGATGATGTGGCTCTTGTCGGCTCTTCGCCGGAAACAATGGTTCGGCTGGAAAACGGCATTGCCACCCTCAGGCCCATTGCCGGCACACGCCCGAGAGGAAAAAATGAACAAGAGGACAGAGCGCTTGCCGATGAACTTCTTGGCGATGAAAAGGAACGGGCTGAACACCTTATGCTGGTTGATCTTGGACGAAACGATCTTGGCCGGGTAGCAGAGGTGGGAACCGTGCAGGTAACCGATTTAATGGTTGTGGAACGATATTCTCATGTAATGCATCTTGTTTCCAATATATGCTGTGATCTGCGATCCGATTGTGACGCATGGGATCTTCTTGCCGCCACCTTTCCTGCAGGCACCCTGTCAGGAGCCCCAAAGGTCAGAGCCATGGAAATTATCGCGGAACTGGAAAAGGAACCAAGAGGGCCTTATGGGGGAGCTGTAGGTTATATTTCATTTAACGGAAATATGGATATGGCAATTACTATCCGGACCGCATGTATTGAAAACAGGCAGCTTACGGTTCGCGCAGGAGCCGGAATAGTCGCCGATTCCGACCCTGAGCGGGAACGGGTGGAAACCGTTAATAAGGCGATGGCGATACAGAAGGCTTTGGAGCTTTTGCAAGGAGAAAAGAGATGATCCTGATGATTGACAACTATGATTCATTTACCTACAACCTGGTTCAATATGTTGAGCAGTTAGGCTCTCAGGTTAAGGTCATCCGAAACGACGCGGCCGCTATTTCAGATATTGTTTTCTGGAATCCTTCAGGTATCATAATATCGCCGGGGCCGGGCAGGCCTGAATCGGCAGGAATAACCATTTCGGTAGTAAAGCATTTTTCCGGACATATCCCTATTCTTGGCGTATGCTTGGGGCATCAGGCCATTGCCGTGGCCTTTGGAGGCAGGGTTGTTTCAGCAAAGAGGCTCATGCACGGCAAAACCTCCATGATCCATGCTGATGGAAAAATGCTGTATCAGGGCATCAGCAAACCTTTTCAGGCCATGCGCTATCATTCTTTGTCCGTGTCCAGGGATGATCTGCCTGAATGTTTTGAAATCACCGCGGAGTCTGATGACGGGGAGATTATGGGAATCAGGCATCGCGAGCATTGCACGGAAGGGATTCAGTTTCATCCGGAATCAATCATGACCCCCTTGGGCAAGCGGATTCTAAGAAATTTTTTACAAACAACGTAACAGCTTAGCCTTCAAGGCAAAGCGCGCCAAATTTTTCCTTGGAAAAGTCGATAACAGAGAGGTCGATTTCATCGCGGAAAAAGAACAGCGGAAAATATATGTGCAAGTGGCTTATCTTTCCCGCGGCAATCCGCGGGGTATCAATGTTGGATAATTTTTATTTTAACAAAGATAGATGCGGGGGGGGGGATTTCACCCAAAAGATACTTGAGGCTCTACTTTTGCCCGTTGTTGTTAATTAGTCAAGGGACATACATATGACTGGGGAAATCCGAAAAGGGAGATTGGTTTTGGGGCGAACAATGTTCAGATTGATACTAAAGTTCCCCAAAGTCTCCCTCCGTTGAAGGGATTAGGTCTTTTTCAGTTTCATCGGTTTCAACCACATTGTTTTCCAGCTTGCGCTGCTTTTTTTCCTCTTTCTTTTTTTTCTTGTCCAATTCTTTCTGACGTTTCTTGAACTGGTAATGAGATTTTGCCATGGCGTTTCCTTTCTGGTTGGTTACCGGATCGATAAGATCTCTGACAACAGAGAAAAGAATCTCAGCCGACATAATTGTGGTTTTATGCAAGCGATCATTAAAAAAGGCACCCCCTGTTTCACAGGAGATGCCTTTAATTACCTTAAAAGCAGGTTAGACAACGGTCACATTGGCAGCAGCCGGACCTTTTGGTCCTTGCTCGATGTCAAAACTCACGCTCGCACCTTCACTGAGGGATTTAAAACCGGTAGCATTGATTGCGCTATGATGCACAAATACATCCGGTCCATCTTCCTGTTCGATGAATCCAAAACCTTTGTGGTCATTAAACCACTTAACAGTTCCATTTATCATAATATCATCCTCCTTTCTAAAAATTTCAATGTTACAAACTGAAGGATGATAACGTTTAATAAACGGATAATTCCCACAGAAAGAAACCCTCCTGCCAATTTATGGCGGGGCTTAATTGATAATATATATTAAGCACCTTTATACATAATAGCAAGCCAAATATTTATTTTTTTAAAATATCAACAAATCAGCGCCGTCTGCAGCTTTTGTCAGACCGCTTAGATGGGATATGCGGGACATCCGTAAATAAGCAAATAACCTGGCATATCATTATATTATTGATAGTATTTTTATATAGTTAGATTAGCTTTCATTGACGCACGGTGTGTTTTATATCAAATTATTATCATAAAATTGATGAATTCGTAAAAAGTTAAAAAGTTCTCTTTCCCGTCATTCCGGTAGATCCCGGATCAGGTCCGGGAGGAATCCAGTAAATTCAATGCGTTCTGGATGCCGGATCAAGTCCGGCATGACGATTTCGAGACTTTTTACGAAGCTGTCAAAATTGAGTGCCTAAAAATATTTAAAGGCTATACAAAAAAAATGATTTTACTGAGCATTTATCAATCAGATCTATTGCCTGGGGCACAAACTGCCTGTAAGCAAAGAGCTCTTGAATTGTCCAGCCATTACTGCTATGTTAAAAACAATACAATCCCCACAAAAATATTGTGGTAAGGTAAAAAACAGGTGCAGGCAATGCATGGATCCACAAATATTAAGTGAATATTTTAAAATCTGGCAGAAAGGATCAGCTATATACTCTGTCGAGCATGGTGTCTTTGCCGGAGAATTTATAGAGGATATGGCTTTTAAAGTAATATCGCGGTGGTGTTCAGGAGACAGAACCTGTTTATTTGCGCTTAAAAAGGGTTTAGGGATACAGGCTCAAGCATGCGAGTATTTGTATTGAATTTCCGGAAAAATGCTTGACTTGAAACCAATTAATTAATTATATTTCAATATATTTTAGTATTTTAATTTAAAATAACAGGTTAAGAAAACAGAATAAATTTATTGGGAAGGGGTTTCGATGAACAGAGTGGACTTAATCAATGCGCTTAAGGATAAAACCGGCATAAGCAAAAAAGGTGTTAAAAAGATCATTGATACATTTTTTAGCACAATAACAAAAACCATTTCCAATGGCGAACGTGTTGAAATCAGGGGTTTTGGAAGTTTTATCGTTAAAAAATACAAGCCGTATACAGGTCGAAACCCAAAAACCGGCAAACAGATTAAGGTACATTCCAAGAAACTGCCATTTTTCAAGGTAGGTAAAGAGTTAAAAGATATGGTCGATAATTAACAATAATGGGCGATTAACTCAGTGGGAGAGTGCTACCTTCACACGGTAGAAGTCGTTGGTTCAAATCCAACATCGCCTACCATTTGTGAGAAATATAAGGGGTTACGGTTTTTTTTATTAACTGTAACCCCTTTTTTGTCGAAAAAGAGGAAACGTAAAACCATAATACACTTGCCTTGGGATGGCAATCCGTGCTAACTTCTCGAATTAGCGCAAGATTATTTACAGGGAGGAGAAAATTTGATAGCAAAGATATTAAGCAGCGCTGTCATCGGTATAGATGCCTATCTTGTGGAGGTGGAAGTAGATATAGCACAAGGCCTTCCAACATTTACTACTGTGGGGCTCCCTGAAACAGCTGTAAAGGAAAGCAAGGAAAGGGTTAAATCCGCCATTAATAATTCCGGCTACAGCTTTCCCGACGACAGGATAACTGTAAATTTAGCCCCGGCAGACATCAAAAAGGAAGGCACCGGTTTTGATCTTCCGATAGCGTTGGGCATATTGGTCGCATCAGGCATAATCCCCAGGGAAATAGCCTCCAGATACCTTGTCTTGGGCGAGCTTTCACTGGATGGCCGTATAAAATCCGTAAAGGGGTCTCTTCCCATGGCCATTGCCGCAAAAGCTGCCGGCTATCCAGGAATTGTCGTACCATACGATAACAGGCATGAAGCATCAGTGGTAGATGAAATATCGGTTCTTCCTGTGAAAACTCTGTCCCAGATAGTTGATTTTTTTTGCGGATTCACTCAAATCGAACCTGAAAAAACCGATATTTCTACTATACTTGGCCAGGCAGGCAAGTTTGAAGTGGATTTTTCCGAAGTCATGGGCCAGGAACATGTAAAGCGGGCTCTGGAGGTAGCATCAGCCGGAGGCCACAATTTAATTATGGTCGGCCCACCAGGTTCCGGGAAAACCATGCTGGCAAAACGTTTGCCGACCATACTCCCGCCTCTTACATTTGACGAATCAATTGAAACCACCAAAATTTATTCCGTAGTTGGAATGCTTTCAAAAGGTCAGGCCCTGGTTACAAAAAGGCCTTTCAGGTCTCCTCACCATACAATCTCGGATGCAGGTTTAATCGGAGGCGGACATATCCCCAGACCGGGCGAGGTGAGCATGGCTCATAATGGAGTTCTCTTTCTGGATGAACTTCCGGAATTTAAAAAACATGTATTAGAAGTTCTGCGGCAACCGTTAGAAGATTTAAATGTGACTATTTCACGTGCCTCATCAACCATAACCTACCCTGCCAGTTTTATGCTGGTCGCCGCCATGAACCCGTGTCCGTGCGGCTACTTTTCCGACCCCAAGCACGAGTGCCGGTGCACATATCATCAGATTCATAAGTACAGATCAAAGATTTCAGGCCCGTTAATGGACAGGATAGATATTCATGTTGAAGTACCTGCGGTTCAATATAGAGACCTCTCAAGGGAAGCATGGGCTGAATCGTCAGAAGATATTATGAAACGGGTCCTTGCATCCAGACTAATTCAATACGAACGATTTGTTAGAACAAAAATATTTTGCAATTCCCATATGAACAATCGTCATATAAAAAAATATTGCAAAATCGACGATGCATCCTGCAGTCTTCTTGAATCGGCCATAGACAAGCTCGGTCTGTCTGCCCGCGCTTATAACCGTATTCTGAAAATCGCCCGCACCATCGCCGATTTAGCCGGAGAAAAAGATATCCAGATCGATCATCTTTCCGAGGCAATTCAATACAGAAGTCTGGACAGAAACAGACGCGGATTTTGATGGCGTCGTAAAAAGTCCCATCTACCGCGTTACAGGAGTTTTTCGAGATCCTCGACATACTATAATGTATGCCTTCGGTCCTGAAAAACTCCTGCGCCTTGTATATAAACCTTTTTACTTAGCCATCTATAGTTAAATTTGTGACTTTTTAAGAATTTAATAAAGAGTTAGGATGTTATGAAAAGTTTATGGAACGACAATGAGGCAAAAAGCTTTTTAGGCAATCCATTAGAGCTCAGGGCTTACACCTCCAGATTATTAGGCCGGGAATCCGGTCTGGTTTTACATGGCGGAGGCAACACATCCTTAAAGGCTGAAATAAAAAACCTCTTCGGCGATATTGAAGAGGTGCTTTATATAAAAGGAAGCGGCTTGGATCTGAAAACGATTCAGGCCGCAGGATTTGCTCCTGTCAAGCTTGAAGCGCTGAAAAGGATGGTGGAACTTGAGCGCCTGTCTGATACGGATATGCTGCGGCTTCAAAAAACCGCAATGATTGATTATTTAGCCCCGAATCCTTCTATAGAAGCCATCCTGCATGCCATTATACCGTTTAAATATGTTGATCACACTCATGCGGATGCGGTTGTAACAATCACTAATAACGAAAAAGGCAAAAGGCTGATTAGAGAAATTTATAAAGACAGTGTCTTGATTGTGCCTTATGTAATGTCCGGTTTTATCCTGGCAAAAAAAGTTTATGAAATGACCCGCAACATCAACTGGCATGAGATTAAAGGCATAATTTTAATGAACCACGGCGTCTTTACTTTTTCAGACAATGCCAAAGCAAGTTATAAGCAGATGATCCATCTTGTTTCCCTTGCTGAAGACTATCTTCAGGCAAGCGGGGCATTTGACTCTATTGCCAGGGCGGAACCTGGAGAAGATCTTCTTACACTGGCAAAAATCCGCAAACAGGTTTCTCTAACAAAAGGATCTGCCATGATAGCCAAATTAAATAGCGCCCCTGAAGTCTGCGGCTTTGCCAATCTGACCAATGTAGATTCAATTGCCGTCCGCGGCCCTTTAACTCCTGATCATGTGGTCCGCACAAAGCGTATACCGGTTGTAATAAAAAAGGATATTGAAAAAGAAATAACCGGCTTTTGCTCGGCATACAAAGAGTATTTTCAGCGAAATACCGATGGCCGTCTGCTTTGCCTTGATCCAGCCCCCAGATGGGGAGTCTGGCCCGGGCACGGTATAATGGCTTTTGGGCAAAGTGCAGGGGAAGCAAATATTGTTTCCGATATTGCTTTTCATACTATCCGGGCAATTCAGTGGGGTGAAGCCATAGGCGGCTGGAAAGCCCTGCCGGAAAAAGATATTTTCGATATGGAATACTGGGAGTTGCAACAATCAAAATTGCGCAGAAAAGACACAACTCGAATATTTCAGGGCAAGATAGCTCTTGTTACCGGCGCTGCAAGCGGCATAGGGCTTGCCTGTGCCAAAGGTCTGCATGAACATGGCGCCGCAGTTGTCGGCATGGATCTAAACCCCGCAATCACCCGGATGTTTGATCAGCCTGATCTAATAGGATTAACTTGTGATATTTCGGATGATAAAATCATAAAGCAAGCAATAGAATTTACTGTTCGCAGTTTTGGCGGCCTCGATATATTGATAAATAATGCAGGAATATTTACCCGCAGCCAAAGCATTGAAGAGATGGATGCTGAAACCTGGAATCAAAGCATGGAGATCAATTTGTCGAGTCACCAGAGATTGCTGAAAGCATGCATCCCTTATCTCAAACAGGGTGTTGATCCGTCTGTGATATTTATCGCTTCAAAAAACGTCCCTGCTCCCGGTCCCGGCGCTTCAGCCTATTCGGTTGCCAAGGCTGGTTTAACTCAGCTTGCCAGGGTGGCTGCTCTGGAACTGGCCGCAGATGGAATTAGAGTTAATATCATTCATCCTGATGCAGTGTTTGATACCGGCATATGGACTCAGAAGGTCTTAAATGAGCGAGCTAAACATTACGGACTTACTGTTGCGGAATATAAAACCAAAAATCTGCTAAAAACCGAAGTTACATCAAAAGATGTAGCCAATCTGATTTGCTGCATGGCAGGCCCGGCTTTTGCCAAAACAACAGGGGCACAGGTCCCGATAGATGGCGGCAATGAAAGAGTGATTTAGACAAAAGGAGACAAATAAATGCCTGATATAGATGAAATAAAAGAGGCTAAAAAGTTTTATTCAGACATTCCCCAAAAGACGGAAGGTTTTTTTCTTAAGGGATCAAATTCTCTGGACTGGGGTATTAAAAACCGGCTTGCCCGGATCTTTAACCCTGAATCCGGGCGCACAGTCATGCTGGCCGTAGACCACGGCTATTTCCAGGGCCCGACCACAGGTCTGGAACGGATTGACATAAACATTCTTCCGCTGGTTCCTTATGCGGACACACTTATGTTAACACGAGGTATATTAAGAAGTATTGTTCCTCCGACAACGACAAAGTCCATTGTTCTGAGAGTTTCCGGCGGAACAAGCATTCTAACGGAACTTTCCAATGAAGATATTGCCGTGGATATCGAGGAGTCCATACGTCTCAATGTTTGCGCCATGGCTGTGCAGGTATTCATCGGCGGCGAACATGAAAGGAAATCGATTAAAAACATGACCACCATGGTGGATATGGGAATGCGTTATGGAATTCCGACCCTGGCAGTGACCGCGGTCGGCAAAGATATGAACCGCGATGTGCGCTACTTCAGGCTTGCTGTCAGGATTTGCGCTGAGTTAGGAGCACACTACATAAAAACATACTATATTGAAAAAGGCTTTGAAACCGTCACATCTTCCTGCCCTGTTCCCATCGTCATGGCCGGCGGGAAAAAAATACCTGAACTTGATGCCTTAACAATGGCTTATAACGCAGTCCAGCAGGGCGCCAGCGGGGTTGACATGGGACGCAATATCTTCCAGTCCGAGTCCCCAATCGCTATGATTCAGGCCGTACGGGCTGTTGTCCATGATAATGAGACTCCGGAAAAAGCCTTTGATCTCTATAATACCATAAAGAACCAATCTGCCGGTTCATAAAGATGAACGTTCAATGTTCATTTTTTTTCAGTTTAGTGCTTATGAGAATCAGAGGTTGGAGGTCATAAGATAAAGAGCCGGAACATATAGAAGTGTTAAAACTGTTAATCGTCTGCCACTCTATCGCCTTCACCAAGATCTTCGTCATCTTCTATAAGATTTTGGGGAAGTATGGTTGTGACCTCACCGGCTGGAAGCTCTTGCACGTCTTTGAGTTTTCTTCCAACAGCTCTTGACCTCACCTTGGCCTTTTCGATTGTGTCCGATGCCTGATGCAGCTTTTTTCCCACTGCATCCAAAACATCGCCGTACTTCGTCCACTCGGTCTTGACCGCCGCGAGGAGGTTCCATACCTCACTTGAACGTTTCTGGATGGCCAGCGTACGGAAACCCATCTGAAGGCTACTCAAAATTGACCACAATGTAGTTGGGCCGGCGATAACCACACGGTACTCTCGTTGGATGACCTCGATTAAACCCGTCCTGCGAATAACTTCGGCAAAGAGGCCCTCTATGGGCAAGAACAAGATGCCGAAGTCCGTGGTTTTTGGCGGGCTTAAATACTTTTTGCTGATGTCTCGTGCACAGGTCTTGACGCGGTTCTCTAGTTGTTTTCCCGCCATCTCCACACCTTCGACATCAGCCAGTTCTTGAGCCTCGATCAGGCGCTGATAGTCTTCGACAGGGAACTTGGCGTCAATCGGGAGCCAAACGTTCTCATCCTGGTTCGCACCTTGTCCCGGCAACTTGATCGCAAACTCGACACGCTCGCCACCATCCTTCGTGGCCACGTTGGTGGCGAACTGGTCGGGATTGAGCACTTGCTCCAATAGCGTACCAAGCTGCACTTCACCCCAAGTTCCACGCGTCTTGACATTTGTAAGCACCTTCTTGAGGTCGCCAACGCCCGTGGCCAGTGTCTGCATCTCTCCAAGCCCCTTATGCACCTGTTCCAGTCGTTCGCTGACTTGCTTGAATGACTCGCCCAGACGCTTTTCCAGAGTCCCCTGGAGTTTCTCGTCCACGGTTTGCCGCATTTGATCAAGCTGTTTGGCGTTGTCAATCTGCATGCTTTGAAGTTTGCCTTCCACCGTGACCCTGACCGCCTCCAGCTTCTTCTCATTTGTATCCGAAAGCTTCGCAATCGTAGATGACATGGTCTCAAGCTGGCTTTTTTGGATATTGGCCAATTCGCCCATTGTCTTGGCCATCGTCTCCGAAATGCTTTTCAGCGTACCCACGACTTCTTCCCGGAGTTGTTTGGCTCCGGTGGCAGACTCGGCACGGACACCATCCAGCCGCTCACCGCTGGCTTTGGCAAAGGATGTAAGCTGACCGGAGAAAGCATCGAGTTGCCCCTTCTGTGTGCCGGCAACATCCATCATTCGTTGTACTACGGAATCACCGAACACCTTGAAGGCTTCGGTGAGTTCCTGTCTTTGATCTTTCGCTGTCTTACCCTGTTCGTCTCTGCTCTGAGCCACTTCTTCTCTAACCGCACGCTCGGTACGTTCCTGTGCTTTTTCGAAAGCATCAAGACGGAAACCAAGTGTGGAGGTATCGGCTTGCGATGCTTTCTTTAAAAGCATGAGCAGGAGAGCCACCGTGACGACCAGCAGGACGACAGTCACGATCAGTAGAATATCAGTCACGGGCGACCTCCTCCGAAAAATTTCTTGTTTGGGTCATCATATGGCAGATAACAGTGTTACCCTAAATGAGCGTAAACAAAACAGAAAAGAAGGCAAAGCATTATGTTTCCATTATCATTATCGCCTGTCGTAAATGACAAAAGCGTGTGCTTCGTGGTTTAATTTTTCTTATCCCGCTCCTGGTTCCAGCGCACCCAGTCGTTTATATCCTCGCCGGCAAGAAACGGCATCGGCTTTGTGGCTGTGCCGTCAGGCCGGATAATGATCTGCTGCATGGATTTTACGATATATGTCCATTCTTCCATTGATACCGGATGCGGCCCGGCAACCGGATGCGGTCCAAGCACTTTGGTCGGTTTCATGATTTGCTGAGGTTGCGAAGCAGTATCCGGCTTTGGGGCGCTGCTTACTCCAACCTCGCCCCAGTAAACTTTAACCAGTACGGTGTTGTCTTCCCCAACATTTACCCTGTAAACAGTGCCGCGCACACCCGCAACTGATGTTTTTGTTGAAACTGCAAAACGTCCTTTTTGACCTAACATTTTTGATACATTTGCCCATGTTTTCCCTAAAACCATGCTTATATTTATATCTCTTTGTTTTGTCTTTTTGTCAAACTCAACACTCACAATCTCAAGGGTTGTAAGTTCATCAAAACGTATCAGGCTGTTATCAGGCAGTTTAAGCTCTATTCTGGAGCCTTTTTTTGTGCTGATCCGATCACCATGGGCAACATAATCTCCAGGCGCTAAAGGTTGAGGCTTTATCATCCCTTTTTTAATCACCTCAATCTTTCCTTCAAGCAGGGTAACTTCCGCCATATCACCTTTTATTTCAATTCCAACCGCCTTATTTTCAGCATGTGCGGGATAAGGAAACAGAAGAACTAAAAGAAAAAACAAAGGCATTGCCCTGTTAATAATAAGCCTCATAATAATATACTCCAAGTTAATAATCGGGATAAGGATTAAGAGGCAGGGATTAAGGGGTAAGATTGCAGAGAAATTATTAGTCTTTAATCCTCTAATCCCTTAATCCTCTAATCCCTTAATCCTCACTATAGCTGAGATTTAAGTAAGCGAATACTTAAAAGCGCGTCTGCGCCTGAAACCGGGCCTATCGCGTCAAACTCTCCTGTCGCAAGATCCTTTGCCACCATAATGCCGCGGGTGGTGCAAATCATAACAGCATTGAAATATGGAAGATCATTTCTCAAATCCGGAAAAGGGGAAACACCCCCAATAAACCTGGTAGCCAGATCATCAACACCGGTGAGCTTTATGAGAATATCTTCTATCATCATTGCAAATTCTGCGCGGGTTATAGTCTGATACGGTTTATATGTGTGGTCCGGAAAAGGCTGAAGCCCCTTGATTCCTATTTCGATTACAGCATCAATATCAGCTTTCAGCACATGATCATCTATGTCGGTTGCCGGCAGAATCTTTACAGATGTTTCAGTTTCCAATTGCTGTTCAGGGCTTTTAAATGCGCTGTCGAATTCTTTTGGAACCCTTTTTTTAAAAATCTCATCAACGTTAAGCTCCTCAATAAAAAGGGCGGCAACATCTGCGCGGGTAATCTTTTCAACAAGAGCGATCTTTTTTCCGATTTTTGAACCAGGCATGGCTCTTTCGATTTTCTGAACAAGAGCGTATTCCTTATCAGCCTCTGCAATATATCCATTGTCTAATTCAAGTACTTTTGAAAACTGGTCCACGGCCTTACGGAACTTATAAGAGATTTTATAGGCCAGACCCATGTAGAAATATGGTTCGGAAACATCTTTGGAAATCAACACGGCTTTATCAAATTCCTCTTCAACCAGCTCAAGCCAGTTTTCATCAATATTTGTCTCGCCCATTATATAAACCCGCATAAATCCCACATTAACCTCTATTTTTTGCTCATCTCCCCGTGCATATTTCCTTGCCTCTTTCATGGTTTTAAGGCTGTTATTAAAATCAGCTTTTAATCCCTCAACAAGGCCGAGTCCCACATAAGCCGGTGAAAATTTCGGATTCAACTCTTTTGCTCTGTTGAATTCACGAAATGCCGCGTCAATCTTGCCTGCCTTCATCAGCTTATTGCCGTTGACAACATGGTGCTCCGGCGTATCAAGCTCAGCTTTCGGAGCCATTGCCCTTGGTCCGCATGCGTAAAGGAAAAGCAGGCTGATAACAGCCAGCATAATAAATATCTTTTTAGCAAACATAATTCCTCCTTAAATATTTTTTTGAGCTTTTCGCCTAATCTACCACAATCATCACACGGCATTTTTTCAAGAATGAAAGATGCTCTGAAGCGCTTCGAAGTCTGGAAGCATCTGCATTGCTTACAACTATATCGGAACGGCCCTGCCCTTCAGTTCTAAGCCCTTTAACGGTTAAAGGGCTGTTTGTGACCCTGGGATTGCTCTGAGCGGCCGTAAGATCCTTTGCATATCCGCTCATTCCCTGTTGCACGGCAAACTCGCGGCTTACATATGCTGATCCGTAAACCTCCTCGCCGTTTTCATTAAGAATTTTCGGCGCCATTGCAGGTCTCGCATTAATTCCTCTTGCGTCGATTACCATGCCTGTGAAAACCTCTGATACAGATTTTAGCTCCGGAGCTGAAGGCTCAACGATTGGGGCTTTGTGAACAGGCGGCACAGGCATAATCGATTCAACCTGTTGGATTTCCACAGGAAGAATCAGTTGAGCAAAACCTCCCATCAGGCTCATTTGCATGATAACCTCAACAGTTCCATCCGACATATATTCCTGGTGGACTATCTGAGCTCCTTTAACCATTCCCTCGATCTGGGACATAATGATGTCGCTTGAAATCGCAAAGTCTTTGACAATGGTTGTTGAACTGATTCTCACTCCTTTTGTAACTTCAAGAAGGTTGCGCATAGCATCCAGTTTTGCAGCCCTTAAAGCCATGGGACGTGCCTGAGGTTTGCCATAATATTGTTCGGGCGGAACTCCGATCCCTTTTGCCTGAACAACCCCCTTTGTCCAGTTAATGTCGCCGGTTCCAGCCTGTTCGACTAAATCCTGCCATTGCTGACAATAAACAGAAGCTGGCAGAACAAGCAGCCCGACAAACACTATTGCTAAGATTGCGTACTTTTTCATATTACCTCCCTGTGTAATGTTTTAGTTTTTAAAATTTATATCCTTTCTTTGAGTCTTTGTGTCTTAGCGGCTAAATTATTACCTTTTTTACTTTCCTGAACCGTATGTTGCCATATAATACTTTGCCGCTTTATTGCCTGGATTTATGTTAAGGGTCTTTTGCCAGTATTTTAAGGCGTCCCCTTTTTTCCCTGATGTAAAAGCATCCCATGCGGAATCATTATAAACCTTGGCAAGGTTAAGAATAGCATCCCTGTCATTGCTGTTTATCTCCAGGGTTTTTCCCCATTGCTTTATGGCTGCCTCTTTTTTCCCTGTATTATAGTAAATCCATCCAATTTCATTAAGCGCTTTTGTATATGAAGGTTTGATTTCGAGCGTCCTGTTGTATTCAAGCAATGCATTCGCAATCATATCCGCATTATGAAAGGCTTTTGCCAGCCTGAAATGGGTGTCTGCCTCTCCGGAATCGGCATTCCTCGCCTTTTTCAGATATTCGATAGCCATAACCGGATTACGTCTGAAATTGTAGATAGTTCCAAGAAAATAGTAGCTGTCTGCACTGTTTGGATCAATTTGAATTATTTTATTAAACCTCTCAAAGGCCTGGTTCATTTCCCCTTTACGCAGGTGAAGAATACCCAGCCACAAGAGTGCGAAAGTATTTTGCCTGTCTATATCTGCAACAGTTAAAAATTCTCTGAAAGCTTTGTCAAATTCGTCTTTTTTCCCATACAGGATGCCAAGCTGGTTATGCGCATATTCATTTTCAGGATCAAGTTGTATTGCTTGTTCAAAACTGCTTAAAGCTTTGTCCAAATTCCCCTTGTAATGATAGTCAGCCCCCTGAAATATCAGCTCATTTACATCCGCGGCCGCAACAATACCACTGCAACAAAAAAACAGCATAATAGCAAGGAAGATATATTTCCCCCTAATCCCTGATCCCTGGCCCCTGATTTTCATTCAAGCCCCCTTGCCACCGCATCCACAATCTTTTCTCTGAAAGCAGGCTGCGTTAGCATTGCTTCATCATCAGGATTGGATATAAATCCTGTTTCAAGGAGTATCGCAGGCATTTTAGCACGACGCAAAACATAGAAATCGGCTGAATGAACCCCCCTGCTTTTCAGCGGCAGTCTTTTTTTAAAACGCGCCTGAAAAGCCTTTGCAAACTCTCCGCTTTCACTCCAGTTAAGATTTTGTTCAAACTTAAACAAAATCTCTTCAATATCTATATACCCCTGCTTTTTTTTGTAAGGCTCATCATACTTAAGCACCGAATTCTCCAGGGCCGCTACCCCCGCAGCCTCTGTGCTCGAAGCCTTTTCCGAACAGAAATATGTTTCCGAGCCGTTGGGCTCTCTGTTTTTGTTTGCATTTATGTGTATGCTGATAAAGAGGTCTGCCTGAAATTGATTTGCAGTAACGGTTCTTGCGCTAAGAGGAATATAATAGTCGCCTGTCCTGGTCAGAAAGGATTTGATTTTTCCCTCCCTGGCCAGCCTTTCATGCAACTTTAGCGCAAGATCCAGAGTTACCTCTTTTTCTTTCAGCCCGTTTTGTCCAACAGCGCCCGGATCAAATCCACCATGACCCGCATCAATCACAACCCGTTTTACTTTATAACCCAGCCCTTTCTCAGCATGCAGTTTTTTAAGCATCTCCTCTTCTTCCCGCATTGCCTCCTTTTCAAGAGGTGTAAGCGGTTTTTTCTTTTTTGCAGACCGGGGTATAGGTTTTTGGGTCGTGATTTCGATCATCATGCGGGAATATGTATCAAATGGATTCAAACGTACGGCTTGTCTGAACGCAGCCACAGCTTCTGCTTTTTGGTCAAGTCCAAGATGCGCCCGTCCAAGAAGACCAAACGCCCAGTCGCTTTTCGGATCTATGCGCAAAGCCTCTTGAAGCGCCTTGATTGCTTTAGGGAAATCTTTCTTCTGGATCAGATCCTGCCCTTCAAGCGCCAAATCAAATGCACTCTCAGGCCACCCCAAAACCGGACATGTCAGCAAGCCGTATGAAACAAAGGCGCTGTGGCTTAAAAGCTTTATAAAAAGTCTTCTATCCATTTGATCCACAGATTACGCAGATTTCACAAAGTTATTGGGTTAAATTTTCCTTCTCTTGTATAAAAGAAAATGCATCCATGTCAGGCGCTTCGAGCCAGGGGTTTATATTTATATTTTTACCCCATATTATTGTATCGTCGGGCGGCACCTTGCCCCAGAAATTATGACGGGCATCAATATAAATAGTTGAAAAAGATTGAATTGCCACGGCATTTTCCACAAAGTTATTGTGATGAATTTCTGGTTTTGACATGCCCACACATTCTATTCCGCCGGTCCCCAGGTTTTTTGCAATCGTATTATACAATATTCTCGGTCCGGCATCATTGCCGCACCGAATCCCGCTTTGAGAATTATTTACAATATGGCAGTATGCAATTTCAGGCATTCCATGCCGGACATCTATAGCTGTTGTGGCATATTCAAATTTGCAGTATTTAAAAAAGCTGCTGACTTTAGTCGGCTCTGAAAAACATATGGCATGTCTATAATCTCCGGGCGAAGGGGAAGAGCCTGAAGATGTAAATATAATCGGGTTGTCTTTTGTTCCCCTGGCAGCTATGCCGCCGTTTTTTGCTATAATCGAAAACTGCTTGTCAAACAAAAGCATAACCCCGGGCTGGATATAAAGTGTTGCACCGTTATCCAGTATCAGGTCGTTTGTTATTCTGTAAGGGCTGTCAGAGAATGCAAGGATAGAATCGGTATCGATCCGTCCGCCAGGATTTTCCGTTATAACCGGAATAGCGATCGGTTTCCCATCAGGATACGGACCATCGAGGATTGTTTTGATATTTATCCGCCCACTGGTATTGGTCAAAAGGTCATGCCAGTCAGCCTTACCCCACCAGTTATCATCAGCATCAGCAGCTTTGCCCTGGAAGGCCCCTTCCATATCGGACGGAGCATTATCATAAATATTATTTTTTGAAATTGCCGCCTGGCTGTTTTTAACAACAATGCCGCAGCCTTTGTTGCTGGTTATTAAATTACCTTTTATTGAAACCGATCCTGCATCCTGAATCAACAGCCCTGCATTATTGTTGTTTATGCGGTTATTTGTGATGGAAGCTCTTGCTCCATCTATAATCTCAATGCCCGTAGAACTGTTGTCGTGAATTATGCATTCTTCTATCTGTGGATTTGAAAAACCCCCGATAATTTTAATGCCGATATCATTTTTCACAAATTCGCAGTTTCTGATTTCCGGCGATGATGACTTAATTTCAACCCCTGTGGCTGCATCTTTGATCCGGCAAAATGCAAGCAGATTCTTATCACCTTTAACACTGTCAAATAAAATCCCATCCCAAACACTTCCCAAAGCACTTTCCCCAACACTTTCATTGACCGATAAAAAGGTAATTACCTGAGTTTTGCCGCCGCTTGCAATTATTCCGCCTCTAATAACCAGGCCGCCTCCACTGGATTTAATTATTGTGCCCGGCTCTATTAAAAGAGAGCATCTTTCCGAAACAATTACTGTGTCTTCAATAATATATGGGCTTGCTCCAGCATACCATATTGTATTCTTTTCCAGGTTGCCTTTTACATAAGTAGGCCCCGGAGGCACTGCCGTGCCTGTAACCGGCCCATCATTGCTGCTTTCATTCCCAGCCAGATCAATGGCAGAAATTTTATAATAACAGGCTTTTAAATTTATTGCATTCTCATCCTCAAACCCGGTAAACTCGGTCTGTCCTATGTTCTTGAAACCGCTGAGCGGGGTATCGCTCCTGTAAACTATATATTCTGAAAGATCATCTTCTGTATTTTTATCCCAGCTTAACACAACTCTATTATCACGACCTGTAGCTGCCAGGTTTTTGGGGGCATTCGGCGGAGTTGTATCAAGTGTTACGGTTCTGGTTGCATCAACCCAGCTTGTTGTATTGCCGGTATCATCAGACAAATACCCTGTAACAGCAACATCCTTTATATTGTCTCCCGGCACTACCCTGTAAGATCCTACATATCCCCCGGGTTCAACCTCCGCCATGTCAATACCTTTTTTAAAACCACCCATATCAAACCACGCCTGCATTCCTGGATCACCTTTTAATGCCACCTTAATTATATCGCCGGCTTTTCTGGGCTCTCCTTTTGAATCCTGTGCCAGCATCTCAATACGCGGCTTTCGGAGCGCTTCGGCATATTCCACAGCAGGGATTGTTTTAACCATATCCCTGAAAAGATCGTCGCACGCTCTAAGCAGTTGTATGTCTCTTACATTCATGGCCGCGGCGATAATTGAGGCAACAATGCCGACAGGTGTAACAGAAATGCCGCCTTCGTGTATGCGTGTCAAATGCTTGCCTGACCACAGAAAATTCCCCTGTGTATCATACATCTTTATTTCAGCGCCGACGGAGACCTGTGAATAAATGCCTGCAAAGAGCTTGTCAAAATTTGATATGGTTCCAAAAATAACCGCATCTACGTTGAGGATCTCCTTGAATTTTTCAGGCGGTGTTTTGTATATATCGACAGGGTCGGTAAACCCTGCTTTTCTAAGCAGGGAGTCAACACGGAACAGTTCCATGTCTTTATATGGCATGGAGCTGAGATGGTTATAAAAACCTTTGCGCACGGCTTCAGCCCCTTTTTGGCTTTTTGATTCATCAATAAATGGAAGAATAGCAATGGTCCGCGGCATATGCTTTTCCATGTATGGATCAACCTTATAAGTCCCTTTAAAGGCGATTTTGAGATCGGAAACAATTGCGGTTTTTTTACCCACTGCTACGCATCCGAAAAGACAAAGGCTTGTAAACATGATTATCAGCAACAGGGATATTTTTATTGTGCGATGTTTTCTTTTCATAATATTGACAGCCTCATATAAAAACCTTTTTTACACTTTTATCATAATTGATGGTCTCGTAAAAAGTCGAAAAATTCTCTTTCCCGTCATTCCGGCGAAAGCCGGGCACGTAGTGAAGCATTAGCGCTATCCAGTCTTTTCAAGCAGTTGCAAACCATCTGGGCTTCGGTTTTCACCGGAGTAACGACTTTTTACGAGTTCATCATAATTTATTTATTATAAGAACCGCAATGAAATAGATCACATGACAGCTATGAAATTAACTACACTATAAACTACACTATAAATATAGCCGGAATCAATAAATTAAACCAAACACAGGACCTTTGTCCCCTTTTTGCCAAATTAACACTAAAGGTTAATTTAATAGTTGTTTCATGATAAGAACAACTATCTGCGAAATTATCTTGTAAGAGTATAAACTGCTGTTGTTTCCGTCCATTTATCCGGATCTATTCTGTTGAGTCTCTTCACAAGATCGCTGATCATTCCTGTTGACCGTGAATCATAAACCTTGAACATTCCCTCATGAAACCCTAACGATAGAATCTCCTCTTTTTCTTTGGTGGCGATCAGTTTGATACGTTCTTCCGCAACTTTTCCTTTGTAGCCGGGAAGGAACATGGCTTTCAGGTGGATCTCGCTGTCGGAAGTGGGGAATTCGTAAGCTTTTCCTGTTCTCGTTAGATTCTCCATGTGAATCGAGTTCGGCAGAAGCAGGGTCACCGAACCGTCTGCGGCAACGGAAAAGATATAAATATAGCAGTCGTTGCTCGCCTCGTAAAATATCCTGACTTCCTCACCCTCTTTCAGGTCTGTTTTGGAAAGATACGCCTTAACGGAAAGCCCTTTTCCTTTTTCGGGATACACCGGTTTGATGAGAGATTTAAGCTTTATCCTGTAAAGGCTCCTTTCTTTCGTATCCCATCCCTCGTGAAGTATCTCAGACTTTTCAATCTGTCCTCTCACGGCGGCATATATCAAATCTTCCGCCAATTGGCTGTTTGATACGAGAGTATGTGACTTGATAAAAACCCCCACAGCCTTTTCCAGAGCATTCTTTTGGGCGTCCCGCCTGGCCCTTTCCTTTACTTCCTTTGGCGTGTCGATCTCACCGAGACAAGCTTCTCCCGTTGCTTCCACCCATACAGGTTTTTCAGAGGCGAAAGAACAAACAGGGAGGATAAGTATGCAAAGAATTACTAAAAGTTTTTTCATGGCGTCGTTTCTAATCCCCTCGGCTTTATTTTCTTAATAAAAAACTTCCTTTTAATTTGTCTAAATTCGGATTGATACTTGGTGATTGCTGGACATTTATTGATTTTGCTTCGTCTTCTACGTAGGGCTTTATATGTTCATAGATTTCAGCAACAGATTTTTTGCCATCTTTGAGCGCCTTTAGGAAATAGTATGTAAATATTCCGTAGCCTTTTTCTTGAAACGAAGTGCTTATCTGCGAGCCCTGTGTTGCCGACAGCACCACCATGTTCTGTGGCAGAATGGCGCTCTGTGATGTCATAACCAATGGCCGCGCTCCTTTGGCAAGGACGCTTCTTCCACCCGCCCCGGAAAAACAGGAGTCCAAAACAACAATGATCTCTGATGCCTGCAGCCGTCCAAGTTTCTCATACAGCCGTTTCAGGGGATATCCTGTAACATCAAGATAATTGGGGTCGCCATCATGAGGAACGATGAACGCTTCGCCTGTTACCGGGTTAGGAGAGCCGTGGCCGGAATAATAAACAAAAACCTTTCCGCCTTTCTTGAGCTTGTTCGGCAGCCACGCTTCGATCGATTTCATTATCCCTGACAGAGTTGCCTTTTCATCGGTCAGTAATTCGATGTTTCTCTCTTTTACACCCAAAGCCTTAATGTAATCTTTTACCAACATGGCATCGTCGTAGGAATAATCAGATTTCGGCAAACTGCTATAACCTTCAATCCCAATGATAATTGCATAATCATTGTCACCCATGATTTTTGAAGCTGTGCTGAAAAAAGGTTTATCTATATCTGATTGAACTGCGGAGGCTGTCTTTATGTCTTTATTTTGAGACTTTTTCGCATCTTCGACTACGGATTTAACGATGTTTGCGAGGTCTTCTTTGGTTATGTTTTGAGAGACATTAGTTTGTTGGACTATCTGCCTGGGCGTAAATCTATTCAGCATTTCAACAGCCAAATTAGCCTTATCATATGCTTTTCTATTATCTGGATAGCTCAAGTAGGGCGATTGTTTCGATGCAAATTCTTTTAGCTCATAGATCGCTAAATCCAAATCTGCACCTTTATTTATTAATTTTTTTGCGGTCTCTATTTGACCATCAAAGGCCGCAGTGCTTAATGGGAGCCATGACCCCTCCACCTTCACATTAGGATCATATCCTTTTTCCAGAAGTTTCTTATTTATATCGACTAAGATGATTGTAAATGCCTGCTCCTGAAATTTCCGCATTTGTTTGGCCGTCAACCAGGGGCTGGCAATGAGGACTTCGACGTAGGTCTGATTGTTCATCTGGGATGGGTAGAAATAGAAGGCGTAAGAGATATCGGTACCCGCCTTGTACTTAGCCAACACCGCATGAGGCTCCCGAATGATGGTATAGTTGGCTTTCTCCATGCTCTTCACCGCCATGTCCATAAGTTCCGCTTCACTACCCGCCATGGGACGCCGCAGGCCCTCCCCCTTGTGCTGGCGGACATAGTTCAGCGAGTTGGCCATATGGCCCGACGCGCCCATCATGCTGGCGCAGCCGGACATCATCATACCTACGAGAAAGATTACACTGATTAAAGGAATAAAAGCCTTTGAATCATCCTTTTTCATAACCCACCTTCTACAGCTACCTGTCGTAAAGTCTCAGGTTCAAAAGCCCCTTCGGAGCAATCAGCCCCGGGGTTTGCTCGTTATTATACGTTTTCCTCGCAATCCTTTCCACCTGCGGTTTAAGGTAATTGTAGAGCATCCCAAGCTCAGAATTGCCCTCCTTGATCCCCTTGAGCAGAAAGTATGTAAAGAGGCCGTGCCCCTCCTTATCATGGGTTGAGCTTATCTGGCTCCCCGATGATGCGGAAAGAATTGCTATCCGGTCACTGTAAAACACCTGTTTGTCCATATTCATAACAAGGGGTCGGGCACCTTTGGCAAGAACGCTTCTACCGCCTGCGCCTGAAAAACAGGAATCAAGGACAACGATGATTTCCTTTGCCTGAAGCGTGTCGAGCTTTGCATAAAGCCTTTTCAGGGGATATCCCGTCTCTTCAATAAAAGAGGGATCTCCATCGTATGGCACAAGGAAGGCATCACCAGTTTTAGGATTGGGTGCTCCGTGACCTGAGTAATAGATAAATACAGAACTGTCTTTTTCTGCATTATTTGGTAGCCATTTTTCAATGTATTTCTGAAAATCACTTTTTGTAGCATGTTCACCAGTAAGCGTAACAACATTCTCTTCAGGATAGCCCATGACCTTCGCAAGATACTCTGCCATAACACGAGCATCATTGTCTGCATAATCAGCCTTGGGGAGTTTCTGACGGTAATTTTCGATACCGATTACTATTGCATAAGCGTTTTTGTTTGGTTTTGCTTGCATCATAGGAAGTTCGTCGACGTCGGATTTGATGGCTGGGGATACTTCTTGAGATGGCCTGAGAACTGGCATTGTTGGCTGGCTGGCGATTTCCTGCTTCTTAACAGTCTTTTCAAGTAGCTTAATGCCCATCTTATTTCGAGCAACTGCTTCGGGATAGCTGGCAAAAATGGCAGCGTGTTGCTCTAAACCCGTTATAGCTGCATCTACATTCGCTCCGTTATCAATTAAGATTTTCATCACATCCCTGTGGCCACCCATTGCTGCATACCCCAGGGCTGACGAGCCCATCTGTGTCATCGTATTTACATTCACGCCCCTTTCAATCAGAAGTTTCACCACATCGGTGTGTGCATAGTATGAGGCCAACATCAATGCAGTTTCACCGTGGAAACTTTCATTCACGTCAGCGCCTTGATCAAGTAGTGCCTTTACACCATTAATATCACCTTTCTTTGCTACCTGCATGAGAGGCGTTGCGCATCCTGTTATTAAGAACAGCAGGCCGAGGATGAAACATAAATGTATTTTCAAAACCGTGTTTCTAAACATGAAAATTCTTATCTCCTCCAGCTCGGAAGTGAATATTGATTTTCCTTTGCGATTTTGGAAGACTTGCAGGATATTCAGGATTTTATGCAAAAATCTCGCTATTTATAGTTCAGGATTTGCATCAATATGCACCAATATAAAACTATTGAAAGGCATATACAGAAATGCCGAGTTTTTTCAGGGCAGCGCTGAATTTACGGTCAAATGTCGCGACCATGGCTTTCTTTCTATCTTTGCAAACAGACGCAACAACAGCATCGCCATAGTCAGGGATCTTATCAGGCCAGTATGAAAAAAGGATTTTCAGGTTTACTTCGTGGACAATTTCTATGCCAGGCATAGTAACAAAACTACCGATCATCTCCTTTATTACCAAGCTCTGGATATTATAAACCCTATCCAACACATAGACAAATTCGGTTATGACATTCTGTGGGCACAAAATTGACAACCGCAGTCTGGCAGCGTTTTCAAAAAGCCCTGCTATTTTGTTTTGCTGGCTCTTATTTCTATCCGTTACAAAGGATATCAGCGCATTGGTATCTATAACAACAGGATGTCTTTTCACTGGTATCTTTCTGTCCGTCGTTTTATGGATAATTTTATGTCGTTTTCGATATCTCCGCTACCTGTTTTAACAGCGTTTCTAAACTTTAAGAAGTTTTTCTGCGTGGGCAAAACTACAATTTTCCCATTTTCAATCTTCCATTCAAGCGCATCATTAATGGATAGATTGAGGTTTTCCCGGATGGCTTTAGGTATGGTCGTCTGATACTTGGAAGTTATAACGGTTTGCATGGCTTGTCCCTCTTTTTTGTTTATAATATTTCTTACAATGAATCACTATCGTAAGAAATAATAATTGTCAATCCATTATCCTCCATACAAAACGCAGCATTTTCTCATAAACAATCCCTAATTCTTTTTCGCCCCGATCAACTGCGGCGTCTGCTCGTTGTTGAATTGCTTCCTCGCAATGCGCTCCACCTGGGGCTTGAGGTAACCGAACAGATCGTCCATTTTGATAGAACCGTCCGGATTTAGGACATCCTCATTCTTGATCCCCTTGAGCATGAAGTAGGTAAAAAGCCCATGCCCTTTTTCATCATAGGTCGAACTGATTTGGTCGCCAGCTGATGCGGATATGACAGTCATATTCTTTGACAGAGCCGTGTTGTTCCGGAGATTCATAACCAGAGGCCGTGCACCCTTGGCGATCACCGACCTTCCACCAGCACCGGAGAAGCAGGAATCAAGGGCAACAACAATTTCTTTTGCCGGAAGCTTTCCGAGTGCATCGTACATTCTTTTCAGAGAATAGCCTGTTTGGTCAATAAAGGTTGGATCGCCATCGTAGGGCACTAAATAAGCATCGCCGGTTTTGGTATTCGGCGCGCCATGGCCAGAAAAATAGATAAAAACCGAACTGCCTTTTTCAACGTTATTACCGAGCCATTTCTCGAAATACTTTTCAAAATCACTTTTTAGTGCCCTATCATTAAGCAATGTAACAACATTCTCTTCAGGATATCCCATGACCTTCGTGAGATACTCTGCCATAATCCTGGCATCATTGTCTGCATAATCAGCCTTCGGCAGTTTCTGGCGGTACTTTTCAACTCCGATGACGATTGCATAGGCGTTCTTGTTTGGTTTTGCCGTCACCGGAGGGAGATCGTCAACGTCGGATTTGATGGCTGGGGATACTTCTTGAGATGGCCTGAGAACTGGCATTGTTGGCTGGTTGGCGATTTCCTGCTTCTTAACAGTCTTTTCAAGTAGCTTAATGCCCATCTTAATTCGAGCAAATAAATCGGGATGGCCGACGACGATGGCAGTTCCTTGCTCTAAACCCCTTATAGCTGCATCTACATTCGCTCCGTTATCAATTAAGATTTTCATCACATCCCTGTGGCCACCTATTGCTGCATACCCCAGGGCTGACGAGCCAATCTGTGTCATCGTATTTACATTCACGCCCCTTTCAATCAGAAGTTTCACCACATCGGTGTGGCCACAGCTTGATGCAGACATCAATGCTGTATTACCGTAGAAACTTTCATTCACGTCAGCACCTTGATCAAGTAGTGCCTTTACACCATTAATATCACCTTTCTCTGCTACCTGCATCAAAGCTGTGGCGCATCCTGTCATTAAGAGCAGCAGGCCGAGGATGAAACATAAATGTATTTTCAAAACCGTTTTACTGAACATAAAAATTCTCACCTCCTGAAAGCGAACTCTCTCTTCCCAGGGATTTCCGGGAACACCACACATATTTTTTTGTGAATTAAGTAAGCTGTCCCCAGAATTAGATGTCTTGATAGACATTTTTATTTTTTTGTCACTCTTGGCGCGTGAAGAGCAATTGGAATATGTTTTTTATAATTATAATCTGACTTATATTCTATCGTGCCAAACAGGTTAATAATTTCAACCTGTTTGCGCCTTTGGATGTACTCAAGGAGCGCTTCAGTAACAACTGCTTTTTTGGTACGATGCAGACCAATTAAACGTGCTTCTTCGATTAATTTGTCGTCAATTGCTAAATTAGTGGCCATATTTTTCCTCCTTATTCTTTTTACATACTATTAAATAATTTATCATGTGTAATGCTGAAAGGCAACTGGAGATTGTTTAATGATATTTCTTCTTGACTGCCACACCGGCTTGCGCTATATTCCGAATTAGTTTAACTAAATCGGAGCGAAGTACGAAAATGGAAAATATCAAGAGGATCCTGAATATCGATCTCCCGCCAGGGCAGTCTGCTTTTTTATGGGGGCCAAGAAAGACAGGAAAATCGACTTATCTGAAAGCAAGGTTTCCAGGCAGCCTTGTGTATAATTTTCTTCAAACCGATCTGTTTTTTGAGTTCTCCAGGAAACCTGCTCTTTTGCGGGAACGACTGCTGGCAAAGGATGATGATGTTCTGAAACATCCGGTGATATTGGATGAGGTACAGAAGATTCCTCAACTCCTGGACGAAGTTCACTGGTTGATTGAAAATAAGGGTTTGAGCTTTATACTGTGTGGATCAAGCGCACGGAAGCTGAAGAGAGGAAAGGCTAACCTTCTTGGGGGCAGGGCATGGCGTTATGAGATGTTTCCATTTGTTACGCTTGAACTGGAGAACTGGGATCTGTTAAGAGTATTAAATTGCGGCATGATACCGGATCATTATCTTAAGGAAAACTATAAGAAATCCTTGAAAGCCTATACGCAAGATTATTTAAAAGAAGAAGTTTTTAATGAGGGGTTAACCCGAAACATTCCCGCATTTTCCAGATTCTTTGATGCCATGGCATACTCTCACGGAGAGCTTACAAATTATTCCAATATAGCGCGTGATTGCGGTGTAGATTCCAAGACTGTAAAAGAGTATTATCAGATACTTGTGGATACGCTTTTAGGCGCTATGATAGAACCCTTTAAGAGGAGGCAAAACCGGCAGGTCATCAGCAAAGCGGCAAAATTTTACTTGTTTGATGTGGGGGTTGCAGGCGCCATAACAAAGCGACATATTGAGGAAGAAAAGGGTGAATTGTTCGGAAAAGCATTTGAGCATTTTATTTTTATGGAGATCGCAGCCTACAATTCCTACAATGAAATCGATTATGAAATCAATTTCTGGAGGACAAAATCAGGTTTGGAAGTCGACTTTGTATTGGGCGGAGGCGATGTAGCCATTGAAGTAAAAGGCTCAACTCTAATCGAGAAAAGGGATTTACAGCCTTTGAACGCCTTTATAGAGGAATATTCGCCACGTAAGGCATTGGTTGTATGTAATGAGATGGAAGAGAGAGTTCATGGCAGGATACAAATAATGCCATATAGAAATTTCCTGAGTGACTTATGGGAAGGCAAGATCATTCGGTAACCTCAGTTCGAAATATGTTAAAAAGAGATTTAGTGCTTCAAAAGCGGCGGAGAAGATAAAGAAAGAGGAAAAATCAGCGGCACCATTTCCTGCGCATTCACAATAAAATGTGTTATGCTCCTATTTCAACTTATTTCGCAGACCTTGTTTTAACTTCAGCCTTATCCTCATAAAACTCAGAGGCATAGCCGCCTGCGGCGGTTGATTTTCCCGTCAGTTTTATCCCTCTTGTTCTTGGACCGATGTCTTTTGCCTTTGTCTTGACAAAATAGACTCCTCCCTGAGAGTGAAGGTCTATGTCGCCCAGCGGTGATGTGCTTGCATATATGGATATATTTTCCTCGCCGAATGGGGGGTTTATTTCAAGATCAAATTTGTCGTTGCCTGATGGAATTTCATAGATAACCCCGCCCTGGAAATAGTTTTCATTTCTGTAAGGGTTTGGCAGGATCTGAACCATTTCCCCGACAGCATCCTTGTATATGACACGGGCATAGAAAGGCTTGTTCCCTTTTATGTAAATCCTCATCCTGTCGCCACGCTCATATTCCTTTTTATCCGTCCAGAGCCGGACATGAAGCGGGGCAGACGGATTATCCACAACATCCTTTCTTTTAGAAACTTTATCCATTGCCTTTTCATCAGGTATCACCTCAACCTTAATTTTCACACTGAAGCAATCCCCTGACTTTGCATCTTTGTACCAGCCCTTCTCAAGCTCCTTAATGACTTTCACTGTAGCATTTGCGTATGCAGATACCAGATCCTTTTCAAGCTCAAAGTCCTTCATGTGTGTTTCGCTTGTCATGTAGGTCGATGCAAACTCTATTGCGTTTCTCTTTGCAGCTTCCAGCGCAGCCAGTTCCGTCTGTCTCCTTGACCTGTCCTCACCCATGCAGGCATACCCAGCGGCCTCTGTAATGGTAGATTGCGAGGCATAGGCATACGAAGAGGATATAATGAACAGAAATACCAGAGCGGCTATTCTTACCACATTTATTCTTCCTGTTTTTGATTTAACGGATGACATGTAATGCGTTCTCCTTTTCAAGATCAAAAAATCTTGCTTTTACCTGACACTTAACACCTGGCACCTAACACCTTATGAATTCGACTTTTTACGAATTCATCATTGTTGGCTGCTCAGAGCCACTATTTTAACGGATTGATAATAATGCTTTAAAATATCCTGATAATCGAACCCTTTTTGGGCCATCACATTGGCGCCCCATTGACTCATACCGACTCCATGACCGTAACCTTTGCCGGTAAAAAGAATGCCGTCACGATCCGGAGCTATTTTTAGAAGTGTGCTTTTTAACCCGGTTGCTCCAACCTTTATTCTGAAATTATTGCTTTTTAATTCGGTTGTCCCGTTCTTTGCAATAACCCTTACTCCCAGTAAACGTCCTGATCGAGACTCACCAGCGGCATTGAGTCCCCTGATCTGTCCAATATTCAGGCCGTACTTGTTCAAACTATTTTGCATATCATTATATGAAACAAAAAAGCTCCACTGGCCATTTGGGATATTTGCGCTAAAAGTGTCAGGAATCCCTTTAAGATACGGCAAATCAGTGCTCCATACATTTTTTGAATCTTCGGTATGCCCTCCGCTGCTTGAATGAAAATAGGCGACAATAAGTCTTCCATTATAGGTAAGTACCTGACCTTGTGTCTCATCAACCGCCAGATTTGACTCCTCTTTTTCAGAGTCAAATCCTCCATATACCTGCGATGTCGTGGTCGATTCCACATCATAAGGTTTGTCGGCGCTTTTATCTTTAATATAAAGAGCATATGTTCTGGCAGCCACTGCCTGAGCTTTCAGGGCTTCCTTTTCCCAGTCATGCGGCATTTCTTTGGGTACGACACCATAAAGATACTGTTCAACCGGAATATTATTAATAACAGACAGCGATTTTGAATCAGCTAATATAGTAAGATCACCTCTGAATCTGCGGTTATCAACCATAATAGTTTTGCCGTCGGTTTTGACCGCACACATGGTGAGATCAAGCTTTCGGCCATTTGCCGCAAGCTGCTCCCCCTGTTTTGTAAAGGTTACAGGCTCTGAGCTGCGATAAATCATTTTCTTTGAAAATGGATTATACAATGAGATGTTTTGCTCTGAATAAATGGTAATTTTTTCAGAGCTGTTTTCAACCAAAACCCTTATAATTGTATCCTCAGCGTCCCTCTTATCCAAAGGAATCAAAGCAATCTCTTCAGGTTCCCGAATCTGTGACATCTGAGTCTTTGCGCTGTCAGCCCATACTTCCGCCGATTGTCCGCGCAGGCCATCCGGATATTTTTTCATGTACTTTTTAAAAAACTCATAAGCTTTTTTAAATTCACCCTTTTCATACAAGACCATTCCGCTGTTAAACAGAGCATCAGAGGCAGCCGGGCTAATCGGATAGGTTTTAATGATTTTGTCGAATTGTTCCAAGGCAGCGTCATGCTGGTCAAGATAAAGGCTGCAAGTAGTTCCCATGAACAATAATGCCCGCGCTCTGTTGTCCTGTTTATCCGAATAATCTGAAATCTCCTGATATATGCTTAACGCTTCAAGATACATTCCATTATCAAGCAGTCCGGCGGCTGTATTAAAACCTCTAACATCATTATATGCGCCAATAGCCGCTTTTCCCATGCAAAGAAAAAACAGGCAAAAGAAGCAAATAAAAAAGATTGCAACCGGTTTTTTAAACATTATCATTTTTTCTATAACTTTAGGCATTTTAGGCACTTTAGCTCACTTTAGACACTTTAATTTCAGTCACTCATATTATCCGCCCGACAGGGGGGCACTATCTTGCTGAAATCTATTCTTTTGAATTCAGAAACAATTATATAAGAGATGACCAATTGTATCATAATGGTAAATGGTTTGATAAGAATGTTGAAATAATAGAAAATTAAAAAAAGGGCTGCATATAGCAATACAAGCTGTAAAACAACCGGCGCAAGGCGCTGTCTCGTTTCAGAAAACAAAAGAAAAAATATTCTTAAACCATAGCTTCTGTCACACATGGATTTGAATGAGTTGTAAGGGCGGCTGATAAAGGAGGCCTTAAGAAACACATCGCCGAACTTTGTTACAAGCGACACACTTGAGAAATAACCAACCGCTCTTGTTATGAGAGGTAATTCGTGGCGTGAATAAAACAGGTAAGTATAAAAAAAAGAAGCAAAAAGTATTAGAAGATAATAAGAGGTCTCCGCAACTTCATTAATGAAATTATTGTGGGCCATATTCAGAAACAGGTTGGCGTGAATCATTATTCCGCTGACATAGCCAAGTAGCGGTACAAGTTTATTGTCGCCAAGGCCTGTAGCCGTTGCAGCAATAAACACAACTTTATCATTAAAAAAACGCTCCGGCACGCGACCCGACCAGACATCATAAAATGATATTTCTCTTATTTTATATGTATTGTCGATATTTACATACGCCCTGCAATATTTATCAACAGGAATTGTTGTCTTGCCGGTTATCAGCCTGTTGTTTTTAATCCTGATTTTAGATTGCGGGATATTATTTATGCTTCTAAATATCTCGAGCGATATTGTCGGATAGAACCTGCCGCGCACTTTGAAAAGCATCGGCATCTTCCTTAATATCCCATCATTATCCGGATATGCATTTGCAAGACCAATGCCTTTCAGAGAAGAAAGCACAAAAGGAGACATTGACTCAAAACCGTTTTCGCTTACAAATTTCATGCCCTGTTTGCCGGAGATATCGTCGGCAAGTGGCTTGAACATTTGTTTTGATTGAGCATAAGCAGACCCGAAAACAACTGAAAAGACCGGCCCTTTTTTCATAATCTCAGAAAACCGCCTGTCCACATCCAGATCATCATGGGGATCGCCGAAAAGGATATCATAAGCCACAGCAGATGGTTTGCCTTTAAGTATATTCGCAAGCAGATCTATGTGATATCTTCGATATTTGGAAGGATTATAAGCGCCAAGTTTGTTTAATGTTTTGTCGTCGATCCCGACTATAACGACATTGCTCTGAATACCCTTTTTATCCTCGTTGAGCCGCTCCCGAATTAACAAAAATTGAGAATAAAGGGTATTGTCTATCTGCGCAAGTATGTTGTAGGCAATGCCTTTAAACAGAATAGAAATAAAGAGAACAGAAAATCCCACAACAGCAAGGGAAAAAATAATGATATGTTTTTTGTATGTTGAATGGTGAGATTTTAGCATTTATTATGTTTTTTCCACCACGAAAAGCACGAAGAACAAAAGAAATTATAAAAACACCAATTCTAATCCTCTAATCCTCTAATCCTGATCACCATCACGAACCATATTCCATCTTATCCATTGATCTTCCATAATGCTGTTAATGTTGAAATCCTTTTTTTCATATTTTCCATTTGAATCGATTGTAATCTGCTGAAAGGCTTTTACAATTTCCACCCATTTTTCCATGGACACCGGATGCGGCCCGGCGATTGGCTCAGGTTTTAATATGGAAGCATCCGGCGGCTTGGGTTTCGGATTGTCAAACAAAGCGCTCCAGGTTGCCACAACCCCTTTATGCACACTAATTCGCGTCTGTTCATTATCTGTATCAACCCTGAACTTTGTTCCGCGTATTGCGCAAACCGCTTTGTTGGTTCTGACCTTAAAACTGTCGGATTTTGCAAGGATCTTGCGGGCGTTTAACCACATTTTCCCTGAAGACAGAAACAAGGAAACCTCTTTAGCGGTTTTGCTTTTCATACATTTTTCAATTTGCTGGAAAGAGTTCTCATCCATTCTAACCATAGTGCCGTCTTCAATGGTAATTTCGCAGCGTGATTCCGCCTCTGTCCTGATTTGATCCCCCTGATAAATTTTCATGTCAAAATCCGCATTAACCCAGGCGGTTTTGTCATGAGAAACAAATACATCTCCGATCATAAATGTTATAGTGCCCGCCACTTGCCTGTCTGCATAAGCAAATGATAAAAATGGAGCGAGAAACAAACATATAAGCAGACTTATTTTAAACAGTTTTTTCATTTTAAATAACAACCTTTTATTTGCTATGAGTTGATTTTATTTTGTTTTCATGGCAAATGATCCATTCCAATCTTTTGGAGGGGGATTGATTTTATATTCAGCACACCTGAGAAGCATGACCTTGCTTGGGCCATCGTCAGGTGTCAGGTCCAACGCTGCCTTAAAAAAACTTCCGGCTTTTTCCCAATCCTGATTTCTGTATGCAGAAAGGCCGTTGGAATAATTATCTATTGTCTTATTCATGCGTTCATCAATATCTTCTGGATAACCTAAAAGCTGATAAACCATTACCGGTTCTTTTTTCCCCGAAACATTTATCGAATCAATTTCCCTTGCCATTATTTTATCGCCTGCTTTGCTGAAAGTTGTTTCACTAATCAGCGTATAAATTCCGTATATCTTGTTAACCCCTTCCAGTCTTGCCGCGATATTAACCGTATCTCCCATCATTGTATAGTCCATGCGTGTTTTTGATCCCATGTTGCCCACAACAGCCGGACCTGTGCAAAGACCGATCCGCATATAAAGTTCCGGCCTCCCTGATGTTTTCCAGCCTTCTCTTAGTTCAGACAGCCTTTTTTGCATGTCAATGCAAGCCATGCATGCTATTTCTTCCTGATTTTCAAGCTCGTTAGGAGCCCCAAAAAACGCGATTATAGCATCACCTTCGAATTTATCCACCGTTCCTTTATATTTAAGGATTATGCTTGTCATTTCTGTAAGGAATTCATTTAACAGCTCAACCAGCTCCTGTGGAGTCAATCCTTCGGAAATACCTGTAAAACCCTGAACATCTGAAAAAAATGCTGTAATTACACGTTCTTCACCACCCAGCACAAGTTTTTCAGGAGACTCGATAAGCTGTTTGACAACTGCTGGAGCAAGATAAGTAGAAAAAGCATTTTTGATAAATTTTTTCTGCCTCGATTCTGTAAAATATTTGTATGCTGTTATACTGATATACACTAAAATTATGACAGTCAGGGGGTAAACAAGGTTAAGGATTAAGCCCTTTTGAGAGAATAGATACTGGCATAAAAATATATGGCCGACAAACAATGAAAAACCGGCTGCAGCGCCTGATATTCCGCCTGCCTTGGGAAGCACAAACCCCAAGATAAGTCCGGCAACAATTATTGCCATGATGTCAAAGATAGCGGCCCAGGCCGGTTGATACATAAAATCCTTTGAAAGGATGCTGTCTACGACATTTGCGTGGATTTCAACGCCTGGAAAAACATTTTCAAATGGAGTGACCCTTAAATCGTAGATTCCAACAGCAGTCGCACCCACTATAACAATCTTGTCTTTTAAAACAGTATCGGCTATATTATTATTTAATATATCTGTAACCGGTATATGAGGAAAGGTTTTCCCTGCTCCTCTGTAATTTATCAAAATTCGTCCCAACTCATCTGTCGGCACCGCTAATTTACCGATTTGCGCTCTTTCCACACCATATTCACCAATAGTCATTGAAATAGGGCTTCCTAAATAGGCGCTGACAGTAATCATCGACAAAGGAGCGTAAAACATATCCCTGAACTTAAAGACACCGGGCATCCATCGCACGACCCCGTCTCTGTCCGGAAACATATTAAAGTATCCACAATAATCGGTTGCGGTTGAAATAATCTCGATATTAGATTGAGGTGCTCCGGCTTCAATAAGTGGTATATTCTGAGCATTTTCTGAAGCATAACGTATAAATTCATACCTGGACCCTGAAATATTTTCCTTGTTACTGCTGATTTCCTTTTCGCTGATATGACTTGAATCAGCAGAATCTGTATGGAAAAAATATCCCAGCACTACCTTGGCAGTGGAATCTCTTATGGCATCGGCAAGGAGCTGATCGTTGTTTGCATGCTTTTTTAGATTTTCCAGGTAGTTGTCGATTTCCTTTTTTCGAATATTGTGATCGTGAATTGTGCGTTGTATCTCATCTATGGTGTTTACAATTTTTTTATCATCCTGTTCAAAAAATCCAACATCAAATGCTATTACCCTGGCGCCGGCTTTTGACAGTTTTCTGACAAGCTTTGCGATTTTTGATCTCGGCCATACCCACTTTCCCTCTTTACTAATGCTTTTTTCATCAATAACCGCCAGAACCACATCAGTGCCCGGGGAAATTTGTCCCCTGGCCTCAAATCTTAAATCAATGGTTTTTAATTCCATTAGATCAAGAAAGGATATCCCTTGCAAATAGGCAAGGGTTCCGACGAATATGGCAAACATAGAAATGAGAAGAGGATAAAATAAGGCAAGTTTTTTCATAAAGGTCTCCGCGAGATCTCCGTATGAAATGTCAGGCAAATGGTACCTGTTCAATTTTGTTGACCTGTTTTAATTTTATATTGTAAGATTTACAATAAGTCAACAGGCCTGAAATCAACCAATAACCAACAACCAACGAGCAACGAGTAATATGTATCAAATAGCGGGTTACATAGGCAGAAAAACCTTTAAATCTGTCAACCACATTCTGGATCTATTTGCCTTTACTTACAGAATATTCAATCTGATCCTTCAAAGGCCCAAAGAAGGCAGAGTTCTTGTCAGAAGAGTTATGCTGGAACAGATATATTTTACGGCTGTGCAAGCCCTTCCCTTGCTTATTCCGATTGCTCTTATTGTTGGGAGCATGCTTATTGTACAATTTGCCAGGATTTCTAATCAATACGACACAGGCACAACAATGGTGCTGTTAATTGTGAGAGAATTAGGCCCCGGTATTACAGCTCTTTTGGTAATATTGAGATCAGCTACTTCAGTAACCATAGAGATCGGTTATATGAAGATTTTTCATGAAATAGATGCAATTGAAATGGCGGGTATTGATCCCATACGAACAATTTGTCTGCCGAGATTAATAGGGATTACATCCGCCATACTTTGTCTTTTCATCGTTTTTGACCTGGTGTCCATTGTCGGAGGTTATGGAGTAGTGTGGAGCTTTACACATATTGATTTAGGCGACTTTCTTGGACAGATTGCAAAAGCCGTAAGTCCGACGGATATTATTGTAGGAATTGTAAAAGCCCTGTGTTTTGGAATTATTATTACCGTAACATGTCTCTATCACGGATTCAGCATAAAAAAAAATATTACTGGTTTGCCTGTGGCAACATCAAAAGCAGCTATTAAGTGCTTTTTTTACTGTCTTATAATAAATGTTGTTATATCAATAATTTTTTATATGTAAATAACACCTAACACTTAACACGGTTCGCAAAAAGTGATTTTTTGACTTTTTACGGAACAAATCACTTTATTCCGACTAAATGTGAGAAGAAACTAAACAATGAAGTTGATCGAGCTTTCAGATTATACGCTTCCTCCAACCGGCACGGGAAGTGGCCTCAAAAAATTTCATTTTACTTTATCAAAGGGGGATATCTGTTATATACAAGCGGATTTTCCGGATGATGCCCACCTTTTTCTAAGAGCAGTTGCCCTGCTTGCGCATTCAGGGTCTGGAACTTACCGGTTTGCGGGAGAAAAAATTGATTTTTCAGATCATACCAATCTTCTTTCATATAAGAAGAAAATAGGCTATGTCACCAATGATGCATCGATGATCAGCAATATGAGTATCAGGGAAAATCTTTTATTGATGAGATATTACTTTGAAAATTCACTTTCCCTTGATATAGATGATAATGTCAAAAATTTATGCACTGTTTTCGACATTTATGATAAGTTAGATATTCGTCCCGGTGATCTCAGACCTACGGAGCTGCGAAGCGCTATTATAATCAGGGAAATTACAAAATCACCGGATATACTGCTGCTTGAGAGACCCGAAGATTTTGTAGGGCAAACAAAATTTAATTTTCTTATCAAACTGCTAAAAAAAATGTCGTTATCCGGACTTCCGGTTATTTTTATATCTTATGATACAGATTTTATTAAAGAATTTTCAAATAGAAAAATAATTATTTCAAAGGGAAACCTGACAACCGTTAAAGATTAGGTGTTTTGAGTGCCTAAAGTGAGCTAAAGTGCCTAAAATGCCTAAAGTTGTGGTACGCTTTCGGCGTGCTAATTGATAACCCAAAAATAGAAGGAGCTTGCTCCTTTGTGCATTGATGGCTTAAGGAACCTGCCTGCCTGCCGGCAGGTATAAAACAGGCAGAATTCCTTTAACTTTAGGCACGTTAACATACTTTAACATACTTTAGGCGCTTATTAATTCCATGGATCTTGATTTCAGCAAAAAAGAAAAAATAGTAGGAACGTTTATAATATTTATAATTATTATACTGCTGACCACAGTAGCTGTTATCGGCAGGGGTAAAGACTGGTTTAAAACATACATTACATATTATACTACCTTTGATGAAAGTTATAATCTTAAGGAAGATGCTGCTGTAAAACTATTTAAAGCAGATATAGGAAAGGTAAAAAAAATTATACTTGTTGAAAACAGGGTTAAGGTTAAGCTGGCTATTTTAGAGGAATATTCTTCCAGAATAAGAAGCGATTCTGTTGCAATTGTGGAAAGCCCGACATTTATCGGGTCTGAATATATTTCCCTTAAACCAGGAAGCGCCGACAGCCCCCTGATACCTGAGGGCGGAGAAATCAATTCCACGGCAAAAAAAATGATATCCGACTTTATGTCAGAGTTCCAGATTGAAAAAACAGCTAAAAAGGTTATCAGGATGGTCCAGGATATCTCAGAAATAACACAAATAATGCGGGATCCCAATGGCCCTTTTTTTACAACCGTCAACAACTTAAACAAAACTGTTTCTCATCTTGAAGCTATTACCGGCGATATACAAGCCGGCAAGGGGACTGTCGGCAGTATACTAAAATCCAGGGAAGTTCTGCAGATCATACTTGATGATCTTGACAAAGTAACTCAGATTCTAAAAAGCATTGCCGAGGCATCTTCAAAAGCGCCTGAAATAACAAAAAAAGTCGTAGAGGGAGTATCGGATAGCATCTCAAGTATTAAAAGAATATTAAAAGAGATTGAAGAAGGAAGCCTTGATATACCTGAGGTTACACGGTCTACAAAGAGAGGGGTTAACGAAATCAGGGATGGAGTAGAAAATATAGACAAGGTAGTTGAATCGGTTAAAGAAAATTTTTTGATAAAACCGAATCTTCCGCCTGAACCAAAAGGCAAAAATATTGATGCCGGCTTGCGGCAATAAATATACCTTTTATTGAAAAAAGAATGCTGATGAATTGCAAGAGACATATCTTAAAATTATCAACGGGTTTAATAGTAGTTGCAATGCTTGCATGGTTTGGTTGCGTCGCAAAGACCAGTGTAAGCAGGATCAAGCCTGCCGAAGTTTCTTTGGGAGGCATCCGAACGATTGCCCTGCTTAAGTTTGAAGGCCGGTTCGGTGAAACAGTGCGCAGCTATTTCTATAATAAATTAAGCGAGGTGCCGCACTTCAACCTTATAGACACTTCAAAGATAAACGCCCTGGATCAGATTGCCTATGATCAGGTAGATGATCCAAGATTTTTACCCGACCTTAAAGATCTTCATGCAGATGGAGTAATTACCGGGCGGGTAACCTCCAGCATAAATGACATCCATGGACATGATCAGATCCAGATGCAGGAAGGAACGGGACAATATAAAAAAGAGAAAAACATTTCTGGTAAATGGATGGACGTGGAAATCAAAAGGACAGTACTCAAACCAGTGCCCTATATCATACGCCAGGCTTCTCTAACCACCGATTTCAAAGTATTTAACCTGAAAACAAAGCAGATTATAGCGACCGGCAAGGTCACGGAAAATTACAATCAAAAATTCGGCGGCGATAAGGAATATGCTCTTTCTATTTTAGGAGGGATGAAGTTAAGCCGGTTGCCGGCTCCGAATCAAACCTTAAACGAGCTGTCAGCCGAAGTTGCGTCCAGGCTTGTCGCAAAATTTTCTCCAACCGTGATCACTAAAACCATAGAATTTGATGGCGGCGGGAAATAATATAAAGCTTAATGATGTTTTATGTTCTGGATATCCTGTTGAAAAAGTATCTTATTATCGCAAATTAAAGTCAACTCTGTCCGGCGCAAAATCAACCACTTCAAGGCTGTTTTTGCCAAGATTAAAGCCATCCAGAAGTTCGGCAATCTCTTCACTCGTGCCCTTAAAGCGCAGATCCAGAACAAGCAGCCCCCCGGTTTTATTCCAGGCTTCCTTTTTGCTGCTTACAACTTTGTCCATAATTTCAATATTAGATACAATCAATTTGTATTGCTGAAAGGATTTTACGCCGGTTATATGCAGTTTAATAGGAGCGCCATTATTGAGAAACTCCTGGAAAGAGTTGGTAATGGTATCAACCAGGTATTCGTCAACAGCCTTTTGAGCCGCTATGCGCAGAGATTTGCCAGCGCCGGTCAGCGGACTGATATGGACGGAAATTCCGTTTTTTACCATGGAACCTAACAAAAGCCCTGTCTGGGTTTGAATGACTTTTAGCTGAAGACTCGCCTGAAGCGATTTAAGGCCGGAATTTGGATAAGCCTCGCCGATATCTTCAACTACGGCCTTGCCCACTATCACATACTGAGATCCAAAGTCCAACCCCAGCCTTTTGGCTGCGGCAATATTTCCGGCTAAAGCCTGTCTGCTTTGGTCAAGGCTCTTTATCTTCTCAATCTGCGCCCTGTCAACAAGATCAAAACCCTTGTCCGCAAGCATGGAGGATATCTCGGTTTCGGCTAAACACATGCCTACATTCTCCATGCCGATATATTCTTCTTCTATTAAAATCATAAGCTTGGGCCGCTCCATGCTGTCAAGCAGAATTTTCATAGCCAAAAGATCGTCTTTTATTTTGTCCATTGAAACAGTTGCGCTTAACCTGACAGTGTAAAGGCCTTCATCCTTTTCTTCCCTAAGGATCGTGAAGCGGGTGATATAGCCCTGTGTTCGGGACATAATCCTGTCTTTTTTAATCGCAAAATTTTCCACCTCGGTTTTAGATTGGATAAAGACCCCAACAGCTTGCTCCACGGCCAAACGCTGAGCCTGATGTACGGCATCCTCTTTGGAAATAAAGCTGCTTCCCTCAACTTCAACCACTTTTTCTGATGCAATACCGCCTGTTGTATAAGCAAATAGTATGGCCAGTGTTGCTATAATCGGAAAGAGTCTATTCATATGTTTAACCCTTCATTGTAGACCGGTTATACCTATAGAAACAATATACACATGTTTTTTATGGAGCCTGCCCGGCTCCTCTGTTTTCTTACTTTTTTGTCAGGAAATTGTTTATTGGTTGTAGTGTGGCGCTACCTTCAGGAAAGATTTGACGCTTCGAATTCCTCCTATACTTTCAGCATGAGCAATAATTTTCTCTATTTCCTTATCTGATCCTACAATACCCACAAATACCACGTTGCATTGAATAACTGTTACGTCGACATTGGTTGACCAGATATCCCCATCCTTGATGAGTTTGGCTTTAATCTTTGCCTTCATGGCAAGATTGTCCGTTGCTCCACATGGATCACCATCTTTCTTTTTGAGAAGATAGGTGGTTACATCTTTTACCCCTTCAACATTCCCGGCAATTTCAATGGCTCTGTTTTTTTGTTTTTCCACATCATATTCACCGATTAAGTAAACATGGCCATAATAACAGCTTATATCGATATCAAAGGTCTTAACAACATTGTCTTCGATAAATTTTTGCAGGATCGTGGCCTTAATCTTTGTGTCGCTGGCCACTGTACGCACATTGCGTTCATCCACGGCCGCATTATAAAAGGTAGTACATCCATAACCCATTACCAGAAGCACAAGGCATAATATTGCCGCAAAATAGTTTTTCATGTATTTTTTCTCCGTGATTTAATTAATTTAATAATTAATAGCAGATAATATGTGAAATATCAAGATATACTCCCCTGCCACTAATCGCCGCTTATGAAACTCCGGGCAGCATAAAGCCTTACTGTTTGAAATTACAATACTTTTTCACAACCTTCAATTAACATGTTAAATGAAAACAGGCGCCGACCTTTTTTATAGATGACAGTTCATTGTAAATTTTAATTGCCTTCTGGTTCGGCTGCGCAATAAACTCTATGCCTTTTTCAAGAAGCAATTTATCAAGTCCGGACTCAGGCCTCATTAATCCGCTGACACCGGTCCCGGCAATAATGACTTCTGGTTTAGATTCAACAAGTTTGTTTATATCATCTAATGAAAGGCTGTGCCCTTTCCTTCGATACCACGAAGCCTCTATATGCCCATCAGGATAGATAATAAGGTCTGAGGTATATTGTTTGCCTTTAATAACAATGGCCCCAAATGAACAATCCCTAATCATTTTGTTCCTCCACGCCTTCATGAAATTTAAGAGATATCCTCAAAATTACCCCTTTATCGCAACAGTCTATAACATTATACAGATTAAAAATCGAGCGGGTTTTTTGCGTCTTTAATTTGAAAGAGCCTAGGTGGGCATGGAAAAAAGGAAAAACTTGCAATAAGAGGAGCGGCACAGTATAGTTATTATAAAATAAAAAAAGTTTTGTGGACTCTAATTTAAAAGCTTTTGAGCCTGGTTTTATTGCTGCAAAAGAATTAATTTCTCGATGAATATTAAAAAAAGATTATATTTTGCGCTGATTGCTATTTTTGTCATAATATCGGCAGGAAGCATAGGCTATTATATCCTGTTTGATGGAAAACCAAAGTTCATGGATTGTATATTCATGACGGTAATTTCATTAACCAGCGTTGGTTATGGTGAAATTATCCAGGTTACAGGCAATGCCGCCGCGCAGATATTTACCATGATTCTCATCACCTTTGGGATGGGAATCTTACTTTATGGCATAAGCAGCATGACGGCATTGTTGGTTGAGGGAGACCTCTCCGGAATATTAAGGAAAAAACAGATGGATAAACAGATAAAGAAGTTAAACAACCATTATATAGTATGCGGCGGCGGCGAAACAGGATGCCCTCTCCTTGAAGAACTTGTTAAAAATTGTGAGCAGGTTGTTCTGATAGAGCTTGATGAAAAGAATATAGAGCGGTGCAGCCAGGTAGAAAATCTGCTCTATGTCAAAGGGGATGCTACAGATGATCAGAATCTTTTAGCCGCGGGCATTGAAAGAGCGGCCGGAATCATCATCGCCCTTCCTTCAGACAAGGACAACCTTTATATTACAATGACCGCACGAATGCTGAACAAAAACATACGGATAATAAGCAGGATGACAAATCAGAAGCTGAGGCCGAAACTCAAAAAGGCCGGCGCAGACAGCGTTGTATCACCGAATTTTATCGGTGCGCTCCGCATGGCATCTGAAATGATCCGTCCCGCTGCCGTTGATTTTCTTGACAGCATGCTTCGCAGCAGAAAACAGCATTTAAGAATCCATCAAATAACCGTTTCAGCGCAATCAAACGCTGTGGGGAAAACAATCAGCGAATCAGGCATCAAGGACAAATTCAATTTGCTGGTTTTAGGCGCAAAACAAAATTCTGAAGAAATTGAATTTAATCCTCCCTCTTCACAGGTACTGAAAGAAGGAATGGTATTAATAGTAATGGGAAAGGTTGACGATATTGCCAAGGCAAGAAAAGATCTCTAATAAAAATATGCGGCCGATATGGCTGAGTCAAGATTTAAAGGTTATCAAGGTAATTGACCAGAGACTTCTTCCACACCGGTTTGTGGTAGCGGAGCTTAAAAGTGTCGATGATGTCATAAAAGCTATAAAGGAAACATATGTGAGAGGCGCCCCCCTGATAGGTGTTACGGCAGCATACGGAGTTTATCTGGCCGCCTTAAATGCTGAAGATAAATCATCAGGCAGCGATTTTCTGATAAAAGAGTGTAAGAGGATAAAATCTGCACGGCCTACGGCGATAAATCTTGCATGGGCTGTTGATAAGGTTTTAGCTGAAACACTCAAAGCAAAAACATCATCCGGTAAAATTAAAGCAGCCCTTAATGAGGCTGAAAGAATCGTCGAAACAGAGGTCGAAAACTGCAGGAAAATAGGTGAAAACGGCCTAACCCTGATCGCAGAGATAAGCCGTGGAAAAGGGGGTCAAACCGTCAACATTCTCACCCATTGCAATGCAGGATGGCTCGCCTGTGTAGAATATGGAACCGCGACCGCCCCGATATATGCGGCCTTTGAAAGCGGCATAGATGTCCATGTATGGGTGGACGAAACAAGACCGCTAAATCAGGGTTCAAGGCTGACAGCATGGGAGCTCGGCAAACACGGTGTAAAACATACTGTAATTGCTGATAATGCGGGCGGTCATCTCATGCAGCACGGCATGGTGGATATCGTGATCGTGGGTTCAGACAGAACTACCCGCACCGGCGATGTCGCCAATAAAATCGGAACATATCTTAAAGCTCTGGCAGCCAGGGATAACAACATCCCCTTTTATGTTGCCCTTCCTTCCAGCACCTTTGACTGGGACTTAAAAGACGGGTTAAAAGAGATACCTATAGAAATGCGTGATCCTGATGAAATAAGGTATGTGCAGGGCCTTGAACAGGGAGCGATAAAAAGCGTTCTGATTACCCCTGAAAGCAGCCTTGTCGCAAACTTTGCTTTTGATGTCACGCCCGCAAGACTTGTAACAGGTTTTATTACCGAAAATGGTATATGCCGGGCAACAGAGCATGATATACAAAACCTGTTCCCCGAATCCAAAAGTCCTTGACATTATTTTATTTAAATATTTATAATTTAATATGTTAACAGAACTTGAAAAAAAGATCCTGGCCTCAATCCAGGGCGACATTTCCGTAACAAAGCAGCCGTATCTTGAAATCGCGGAGCAATTAGGTATTTCAGAAAATACTTTTCTGGAAAAGCTGAAAGATCTTTGCGACAGGGGGGTAATACGGCGTTTTGGCGCAACCATACGGCACCAGAAATCAGGGTTTAAGGCAAATGCCATGGTAGCCTGGAGGGTTGACGAAAACCAGATAGATGAAGTCGGGAAAAAGATGGCATCTTTCAGGCAGGTTTCACATTGTTACAGGAGAAACCCCAGTGACGATTGGCCATACAACCTCTACACCATGATTCACGCCGGGGATGAAGAGTCCTGCAGGGAAATAGCTCTGAAGATATCGAAAGCAACCTCGGTCAATACATATACACTCCTTTTCAGCCGCGAGGAATTGAAAAAAATCTCAATGGAATACTTTCCGCAGGATGCCATAGGATTAGAGGATTAGAGGATTTTCTCTTCTTTGTGCTCTTCGTGGTGAAAAACATTGAAGCTCGAATTATGACTATTCACATTATAAACCATGAATCAAGACACCCCGAATATTCTGCTTGTAAATCCCTGGATATGCGACTTTGCAGCTTACGACGTCTGGGCAAAGCCGATAGGACTTCTCGCACTTGCCTCCATTCTTCGCTACCACGGATATAATGTTGCATATATTGACTGCCTTGACAGGTTTCATCAAAAAGCCGTCAAAACCGATCTTCATGCGAGATACGGCCGCGGCCCGTATTTAAAAACCAGAATCCCCAGACCAAACGGTCTTGAGGATGTATCCAGAAACTATTCCAGATACGGAATCAGGGAAGAATGGTTCAGAGACGATCTCCTATCCATACCAAAACCCGATCTTGTTCTTGTCACTTCACTTATGACTTACTGGCATCAGGGTGTGCGGCATGCCATTGACATCATTAAAGAAATATATCCGAACGCATTGGTGGTTCTTGGCGGTATTTATGCCACTCTCTGCCGGGATCACGCCGATGTTCATTCAGGCGCGGACAGAGTCATAACCGGTCCAACAGCTCAACACATCCTCAAGCTGGCTGAAGAATTTACAGGCTTTGCTGTCAGCCCAAAATATAACCCTGACAATCCTGATACATATCCTTATCCTGCATTTGACTTGCAAAGAAAAATCTCCTATATTCCCGTTCTCACGTCAACAGGATGCCCCTTTTCCTGCGCCTACTGCGCGTCACATTTTTTAAATCCAAAAAGAGCTTTGCGAAGCCCGGAATCCGTGGTGGAAGAAATATGCTACTGGCATGAAAAATATGATGTAATCGATTTTGTGTTTTACGATGATGCGCTCCTTGTGGACGCTGAAAAGCATGCTGTCCCAATACTGGAAAAAATAATTCAGGCAGGTATGAATCTGCGGTTTCACACGCCAAATGCCGTCCATATCCAGTGCATTTCGGATCAGACAGCAGATCTGATGTATAAAGCAGGCTTTAAAACACTGCGTCTTGGGCTTGAAACCGCAGCCTTTGAAAAAAGAAAGGATTTTGATAAAAAGGTAACCGAGGATGAATTTATGCGGGCTGTTGCCTGCCTGAAGAATGCGGGCTTTAATAAAGATCAGGTCGGCGCATATCTGTTAGCCGGCCTGCCCGGGCAAACGATAAGCTCAATTGAAGATTCCATCAAAACCGTCAAACAAAATAATATAACACCTGTTATCGCCTATTATTCACCGATTCCCCACACAGCCATGTGGGGAAAAGCTCTCGCCTCCTCGCGCTACAATCTTGAAGCAGACCCTGTATTTACAAACAACTCAATACTGCCGTGTCAACAGGAGCCTTTTTCATGGGAAATGATTTCATACCTAAAGAGCCTGGCCGCATCTAATCCGGCTGATTAATGTTAAGCAGAATGGGAACTATGAGCCAAAGATTGATTTGTTGATATAAACATGATATAATAAATAAATGAACAAGACACTTGCGAGCTAAATATGATTGAATCAAAATATCTTAAAGATGACATGCACAATATACAGCAACTTCTTTCGGTTCCCAGCTTGAAGAATTTCGAAATAGAGAGTCTTGGAAAAATGCTCAGGCTGAGCAAGATGAGACAATACGAAGACGGGGAACCTATTATCAAAGAAGGGGATATGGACTTATGGCTCTATGTTCTTCTCTCCGGCAAGGTGCGAGTGAAAAAAGATGGAATAAACATTTGCACGCTAAGCAGGAGCGGTGAAATTTTTGGCGAAATGAGAATCCTGGACAAGTTAAGCAGGTCGGCATCAGTATATGCGGAAGGCAAAACCATCTGCCTGGCCGTTAACATTGGTGCTACAGATAAGTTTTCTTCTGACGATGAAGCAGCAAGTTTCTTGTTATTGTTGTACAAGGTATTTGCGGAATATATGTCAGTCAGGTTGCGTTTATTAAACGAAGAGCTGGTTAATATCAAAAAACAGTTCGAGATGCTGCAGAAAAGAACAGATGAAAAAAACCGTCAAACAAAATAATATAACACCTGTTATCGCCTATTATTCATCTATTCCTAACACAGCCATTCGGGGAAAAGCTGTCGCCTCTTCACGTTACGAACTCGAATCAACCTCTGTGTTTAAAAACAACTCAATACTGCCGTGCCGGCACAAGCCTTTTTCCCGGGAAACAATTTCATGCCTGAAAAACCTCGCCGCATCATAATCCGGCTGATTCTGGCATAGATTTGGGATTTTTTTGCGAGATCTAAAGGAATTTTAAATGCAAGACTTAGAATTCTCCTTCCATCCTTCTCAGCGCGAACTATTCCGTTCAGGGAAACTCATTTCGGAGTGGGCAAAGAAATATCCACAATTATTTGATGAGCATGACGTTCGAATCACCCACAACCAGCCCCATTATCACTTTTTTGAATGGCTTGGCGCTATTCTGCTATATAAATCCCTTGGCTACCTAAGTCTTATCGAAAAATACGAAACGCCTAAGCACACAAAGAAAATTGAAACAATAAAAAGCACCATTCCTCAAAAAGTCATCAACTATATTTTTGAAAACAGGGCTGGCTTGCCTGACCTGTTTGTATATTCACCCGACAAACAAGATTGGTTTTTTTGTGAAGTCAAAGGGCTGGGTGATCGACTGCAAAGAAATCAAATTCGTGTCATAGGTAAATTGGAAGAAGTTACGGGTAAAGCAGTAAAAATATTAAAATTTAGAGAGTTCAAAACCTAACAATTCAATTAAAAATGTGATATACAAATTCTATCTGTAACAAACTTGTCCGTTTGACTTACGTGCATAT
>DATKWZ010000005.1 GCA_035529315.1 Anaerolineae bacterium | reverse complement strand
ATTAAGACAATGCTTGAAACCACGTATGAGTTCAGTAAGTTATATATCCTTTGTGCCTGTTCTCGGCACAAGTCGTTGAGTGCTGGTTAAAAAAGACAGATAAATCATTTTGCTTGAAAAATTGAATTTGGCTCCTTTACCGCTTTGACTTTGATCGAAATCAAGGGTGCGAAACTTGAGATATAACTTATATATCATAATTATTTTAATTGTTTTTGTCTATAAAAAATTGCTCATGGAACAGTCCAATGACAAATAATCACTCGACCATTTCCCCACTCAACCATCTCTTCTTATAGACCCTGTGGTGTGAATTTTGTGTGACAAGAAAGGGTTTAAGGTATTCAGGAAGTGATTCCGACTTGCCAAGGATTATATAACCGCCTGGATTCAATGAGTTGAAGAGATTTGAAAATGCCCTTTTCTGCAAAGGTACGGAAAAATAGATCAGAAGGTTACGGCAGAGTATCAGGTCATAATTGGCCACGATTCCTGCGGGCGGGGACATCTTTCTTTTTGACGTAAGGTCATGCTCGCTGAAACTTACCATGTTTTTTATGGAGTCAATCAACAGATAGGCGGGGTGATAAGATGTAAGCCTGCTTAGAGGCGTGAGGCCGGTTGCCGTTGAGAAAACAAAGTAACTGTTTAGAATTTCCTTGTTTATCGCTCTCACAGCCTCATCGCCATACACCCCTGCTCTCGCTTTTTCCAGGGCTTTGTCGTCTATGTCGGTGCCGAAGATGGAGATGCTGTAATCATCTATCTTCTTACCGCGTTTTTTTAAGTATTCTACAAGCGTTATGGCAACAGAATATACCTCTTCACCAAAGCTGCATCCTGCGCACCATATGCGGATCGTGCTGTCGTTTTCACTTTCTTTTGCGCTCATTATATCCGGGAATATCTTATCGGACAATATTTCAAAAACAGCCCTGTTTCTGAAAAAACGGCTTACCTTTATGGTCAGGTCTCTGAAGAGTCGTTCATATTCCCAGGGGTCTTTTTCAAGGCAATCAAAATAGTCATTGTAATTATCACAACCGGTCGCAGCCATCCTCCTGGCCAGACGCCGTTTAATGGTGCCTTCCCTGTAACGGGAAAAATCAATGTCGCGCCTTGCCAGCAATCCCTTAAATATTAATTCAAGACTCAAGTCTCACACCCATTTTCCCACTCGGCTACTCGACCAATCATCCAATTAAATTAGCTGTTCATGAAAGATAACCTTGCATTTTTTCCACAATTTCGGGCAGATTTTCGATGATTCTGTCAACATCATCGCTGCTTAAGTTAATGCTTGAAGTCGCAAACTGATCAATATCGCCGGCCAGGTCATCGGCTCCGCATCCATAACCGATCATGGAACATATATTATCGGCAATGTGTACTATGGAAACAACCTCGGGATTCTCTCTAGTCTCCCAGGGCTGGTGGTGAAACGAGATGGCCTCAATCAGGACTTCCGGCAGATTCAACTCCCTGGCCACAATTCCTCCTGCCTGAGCATGGTTATACCCCAAAATTTCATTTTCAGCATCAAGAAACCCCATTGCTCCGTTAAGAACTCTGTCCATAATCAGGTTGAATTTTTCAAAATCATACTGATCTAAAATTACCTTGCCGATGTCGTGAAGCAGCCCTGCCGTGAAAACAGTATCAGGATCTTTAATTTTTTTCTGCCGACAAATCAGTTTAGCAACCATAGCGCAGCATAGAGAATGATTAAACACCTCCCCTTTTTCCACGGAATATACGCCGATTTCGTCCGTGTAAAGATTGCACAGCGATGCATCCATGATGATCTTTTTCAGTGTCTTTGTATCCAAAAATGCTGCAGCTTGTTTGAAACTCGAAATCAGACCGGGAAAACCATATTGGGCCGAATTGCACATTTTTAGTATATTGGCCGTAATTGCTTGATCTTGCGAGATATATTTTTCCAGATCAGACAGTCTGGATCCGGAATATTCTATCCTTGATATTATCCTGCGGGCTGTTTCAGGCATTGGTTTAAGCATATGTATCCTGTTCTTCAAATCTTCAAGTTCGATCTTTTTGTCTGGTTTTAAGCTCAGGGCATGCTCTTTGTTTTCTTCCCCTGTTTTGACATGGATCATGCCGCCGGCCAATTCCAGTCGGACCGTTCTTCTGAAATTTCCGCCAATATGCTCTCTTTTTATCGGTATTCCCAAAATGCCCAAAATCTGCCGGGCCATATCAGAATTTCTTCCGCCTATGTTAAAGTTCATATCCGGCTTTTTGTTGCCTAACATAAAACCACCACCGGCAATTTCCGCAACAATATCGGCTTTTGAAGCTCCTAACTTTATCATTTTATCCAATAAGAGCGGAATGCCGGACCTGGCATAACGGGCCGGGCTGGTTTTTTCCTTATCTTCACTTCCATTCGGCAGTATAATGTGAACCAGCCCGCCTATCACAGCCTTACGATCATACATGGCAACACCCACACATGAACCCAGGCATGTCTGAATTACTGCTGAAGGGTCATCGGTTGCAATTAATTTTCCCGGTGAAACATTATAAAAAGCCATATATGAACTTAGCTCCGCAATTGATTATCTATTGGTTCAGCGTAAATTGAAGAATCCTGAATTTAATTTACTATCACAAATTATATGGAAGCGCCAATATTGATGAATTCGTAAAAAGTCATTCCCCAAGTCATTGCGAGGAGTGCAACTACGAAGCAATCTAATAAATATAAGCACTTGTCTTATACTAGGAGGCTGTCCGAGAATGCCCTTTTCCCCAAACTCTGCGTTATGCTCAAAAAATTATCCTCGGAATATCAACTATATACCTGCGGTAATTTTTTTCGCAAGCCTTGATTTTGGAAAAAATTGCTATTCTCGGACAGCCTCCTAGATTGCTTCGCTTCGCTCGCAATGACATGTTTTTGGAGTTTTTACGATGCCATCCGCTTCAGGTTTACAAAATGTAATGCAGGACAACATGTTGAGTCAATAGCATTTTTGTTGTATTGAAGGGGCAATTGGTGTATCAATCGCTCTAAGTAAGATCGTGACAAAAAGAAGATTCCTGTTTAATAATTAATATTAGATGCAAATAAAGGATAAATGATGACAATAGAGATAATTCGCGATGCCTTACTTTGGTGTGCATTAATCAACACGGGTTTGCTGTTATGGTGGTTTTTGTTCTTCATGTTAGCACATGATTGGATATATCGGCTTCATTGTAAATGGTTTAGTTTATCAATTGAGAAGTTTGATTCAATTCACTATGCAGGTATGGCTCTATTTAAAATAGGTATATTTCTTTTTAATCTAACGCCGTATTTTGCCCTGCGGATAGTCGGTTGAAGTGTGACAAATAATTTAATATTGAGGCAACATGGACATTAAAACAGTAAAAATCGAAAACCCGGACGGGTTGAACATGATTTTAGGACATTCTCATTTTATAAAAACTGTTGAGGATATATATGAGGCCATGGTCAATGCTGTTCCCATGGCAAAATTCGGTCTGGCATTCTGTGAAGCCTCTGAGTTATGTCTTGTGCGTTATGCAGGCACAGATGATGAACTTATCGAA
>DATKWZ010000004.1 GCA_035529315.1 Anaerolineae bacterium | reverse complement strand
GACGCTTCTATAAGCCCGTGCTTTTTAAGGTCAACCTGTTTGCAGTCATGAACGGGTATTAAAGACATTGTATTAAATTAGTTCCTTAAAATATATCTCACGCAAAGACGCAAAAGTTGTTTTTAATACTTATCACCTGATACTCGATTCAGCTCTGCATTTATCTGTGTAAGTCTGTGGCTAAATAGTTACGATCTTTTTCTTTGTCTTGGATACCAAGCCCAAATTAATAAAACAGCCGCTAATTTACAATGTCAAAATGCATATTATGAAACCTTCACTCAATTATTGTCATCACGAATCCCGATTAGAGCGGAGCAAAGCAATCTCATACCATATTATAAACCACAAAATTAGTAATCTATATCAGAATACCCTGACAGTGTTAAAAAAAATAGGGAAAAATATGACGCGGATTAAGATTGATTAACCCAACAGCGCCCAAACCTTTCCTCGCACCACGACAACCTATTGATATCGCATGAAATAAATTTTGTAACCATGAGGTTGGGTTAGGCGGTGGATTTAGGATCATGGTAAATATCAGGAAACTATATAATCACTTGTTCTGCCTCTTAGAAAAATATTTCTGACCTCTTGACTTCAAAATGTTACACGTGTATTATACGTGTAACATTTGAGGAGGTGCTTGCGATGCAAAAAAAACTTACAGTGACCATAGACGAAGAGGTCTATGACGGCTTACGGGCAGTCATTGGACCGCGAAAAATCAGCCGTTTTATCGAAGAGTTAGTTCGCCCTCATGTTGTCAATAAAGATATGTATGGTGCATATAAAGAGATGGCTGCTGATAGTGTCAGGGAATCCGAAGCCCTTGAGTGGGCCGAGGGCACATTTGGAGACTTAAACGATGAAGAGAGGTGAAGTGTGGTGGATTAACTTCGATCCTTCCGTTGGAGGTGAAATCCGCAAGCAGCGACCGGCCGTCATCATAAGCAATGATGCTGCCAATCATTTCCTTAATAGAGTCCAAGTCGTGCCCCTGACGAGTAGCGTTGGTAAACTCTACCCAAGCGAAACATATGTGACGTTTCGTGGAAAAAAGGCCAAGGCTATGGCCGATCAGCTTACCACAGTGAGCAAGAAGCGGCTAATTAATCCAGCAGGATCGATTTCCTCTACTGAGATGGAGGGTATAGGCCAGGCTATCACAATTCAACTTGATCTCTAAGGCAGAACGAATAAGGATAGATTGTGTGAGCGCAGCGAACCACAATCTTATCCGGTTGTTGGACAAGCCCTGTGTATCTACATATTCTGTATATAAGGAAATATCTTTTTTTTGAACAAGGGGTAGGAAGTGCGTTTTTAAAAAGCGCACTTTTTTCAAGGCGAGGGAGTGCCTTAACCTGTAATAGGCTTAAGAAATTATCTATTTCATAAAAGTTTTTTCCTCCTGTTTAAATGAATTGCAAGCCTTAGCCAACAAAAAGAGTTATCCTGGTTCCCGTGCAGTTCGACGAAATCCCAGAATAACCATGGGTGACTTACAGCAGGGACATAGCCGTACCCAGTCCCGAAGGTTAAATCTTAATTTCCAATCGTATTTGCAACTCCCTGCTTTAATTTTACCCATTTTCCGCTCGGAATCGCCTCAAATTTAAGAGATACTTTCTTGACCTGATATCAAGGTATAGGTTATATGAAAAAAGTTTAAGTTTTCATCTGATATATAATATTTAAAATTATCTTTAGTCTGTTTTTGAACCTCAAAAAGGAGGATCACGTGACCTGTTACTGGATTACAAAATAATAAAGCCCTGTTTCTTTTAGCAACATGAAGAAACAGGGCTTTTTGCTTCACAACCCTGGATCTGAAACCTCGAACGGAAAAAAACTCAGATGCTCTCTTTCTCTGTGATACAAACTCATAATCTGAGAAGCATTAAATAAAAACATTATTGTATTCTTGAAGATATAAACTTATAAACTAAAGGATGTCCCATAGATTTCAGCATGGAATGATGTAAATGGAATTGGCATAGAGCCAGGATATATTATAGAAATAGAAAACTATAATCCTGTCCCCGAACCTACCACAATGCTTCTTTTAGGCTCTGGATTGGTCTGGGTGATAGGGTTCAGGAGAAAATTTAAGAAATAAACGACTGAACAACATCACCCAAGAACGAAGGCAGGGCCAAGGGATTAAAAATGGAATGTACTGATTGTCACAGGGATGTTGATAGATTATATGACTTTACGTGGGAAGAAAATGAGTATATTATTTATTGTTGGAAAGATGGTGATAATATAAAGCATTTCATCGAAACTGGATTATGTCGGAATTGTTTGTTGAGTTACAATTTGACTAACGCGGTAGAAAGCTGGATAAGGAATAAAGTTGAGAAGGTGTAAAAAGGGGGCAAAGAGATTCTTCGCTTATCAAAAAACCCTTATATACCTAATCAATTACAAATATCGGCTAATAGCTGTATCTATTGACGCATTGCGGCTAAAGTTGCCATGAAGATGGGAAGCACTAAGGCTTACGGGATTTTCTTCGTAATGTCCGTGCGGCATTTTGTCAGGATTATGACTGCCAACCTCCACAACAAGAAATATCGCAACGATAGTGCAAACTGTGAAATTTACTTTTTTTCCCTTTTTTTTTCTTATGTCTTTTGGTTCCATTTTATTAAAATAAAACCATTAAGTCGCAATGTCAAGAAAGGCAAATCTCGATAAAGCAGGACTCCGTTTTACGATTTAGTTAGGAACTCATTCAATAAATTACTGATAGGATGGGATACTTTGTTAAAGTTAGATTTTAAGCAAGCCAGAGTATTGGCCGCAGGAATATAGTCATTTTTCCATCCTTCTCCTTACTGAATTTTTTTGACTTTTAGACCGAGGAATCGACACGCATGTCATGATACTTGCTTCTTCTTACATAATCAGACCTCAATTATTGGACAGACTTGAGGTTCATCATAATCAAGAGTCTATAACAACAAATTTCAGCCCCGACAAAATCCTGCCTTATACAAGTACGTCCATCCAATAATTCTGATTATGTAATCAGGAGCAAGTATCCCGCCACGCTCCTGCGGTGCTAATACCCCACGGTTTGTGCTTTCCCCACTATTTTAAATCAAAGAAATCCTGCGAAGATACCCTATTGCCTGATGCGGGGTAGTTAATTATCACTTGATTTTTTTTATTAAAGAACGGTAGAAAGGATTATGTTTTTATGATATCAGAAAATCGCCTTATAATTCCTTTTAGGCTTCCCAAATATAGGCAAATTACGGCAATGAAAATATCAAGCCAGGATGGGAAAAATATTCCCTTTATTACATTTGAAAGAGGAAAAGCGCTAACACTTGGCCCTGCTTATTTTTCTTTACCAGATGGAGGAAAAGAAGCTTTAGAGAAGGTTGTTAGAAATCTATATGAAAACCCCAATATCCTATTTGCCGAAACGTATTTACTTCAACAGCCTCACCACATACCAGCGATATTTCTCACTCCAGAATTTGAAGCTGAACTTCGGAATGCTGGGGCAGTTTCTGGTCCGCAAAATGATGGCATTATCTTACTCCCGCAAAGCTATCCAAAAGTCATCATGGAAGCAGAGGATGAAGGTTGGGTGAAAACAAAAATAATTTCTCGTCATTATCAAATGGAATATTCTAGTTTTGTTCATATTCCTGAAGGGCCAAGGATTCAAGAACGTAAAATTGATGCTGATATGGAAACAAAGAGAAAAGAGTTACGTTCTATTACTGACAAAGAACAAAAAATAATTGATAACAGCCCAGAATATTATAAGCTCGAGATTCGAATTACGGAGAAAACAAAAGGAAAATTCCAACTAGAAGAAATGAAAAGTGAGATGGGGAACATGTCAAAAATTGAAATTGGAAATTTCACTAATTATGGAAATGCCACTTTTGGGGACAAGAGTCCAATTATATCGCCAGATGTCATTGAGAGCCTTCGTGCTACTGTCCAAGCTCAGGAAACAACCGATAATTTTACCGAACAAATTAAAGGTACAATTATTGACGAACTAAAACAGTTTGCAGCAGGCCAAATTAGTAAAATATCTATCATGTCATTAAATGCATTAATTCAACTCGCTCCTTCCTTGAGAGACACAGCGGCACAGACTATTGATGCTCTATCAAAATTAATGGGCGGATAATCAGCCTACCGAATGGGTCAATATGAACGACCCCCCTAAATCTGATCTGAAATACGAAGGGAGAAGGTAATGAAATGTGATAACTGTGGAAGGACTGTTGATAGATTATACCAATATTTGATAGATAAAAATGATGAAGATTTGATAGGTAAAAATTATGAAGATGGAAATTTTGAATGGAGGCTTTATTATTTTGAAGAAAGAGACCCCACAGATTTAGAGTCGGTTCTGAAATATGGCAAAAAATGCCAATATAGTACACAGACCGGTGTTTGTAAGAAGTGTGTATTAAAATCTGATTTTAAAAAAATTATCAAAAATTGGATAGAAATATTTGTTGAGAAAATAAGATAAAAGGTTATTCATTACTGACAGGGGGAAAGAGAGACATAATCATATAAAATGCTGCTGCGGCATGACTTACTTATATACTTATGAACGTTATAACAGCATTAAGGCAGACATGTGAACCGATTATATGTTATAATTATTGTTATATTGTGCTTTACTGCCGTACCTGCAGCCGTAGCCGATGATATTATAAAGCATTATGATGAGGATCATAATATAACCGGATATACTGTGATAGATGGCAACAGGCAAACCCATTATGACAGATCGTGGAACCGTTTCGGATATACAACATCTGAGGAAACCAAAGATACTCATTATGATATAAATCAGAACCGGATCGGACATACTGAATGGGACAATGATAATACCGGCAGCCATTATGACAAAAACCATAATCGAACCGGATATTCCAAGAAATCTAAAGACAAAGAGGTCATATTTGACAAGTCCTGGAACCGGAAGGGCTATAAAAAGTAAAATTGAGATCTTCAGGAATCCTGGTATATAATAATTGTTGGACTAAAGGAGGAGAAGATATGAACTTTAAAAAAGCCATATCCTTTTTGCGCCGGTTGGCAGATTCAGAAGCATATGATCTTGATACTTATTCAAAGGTACATGCCCTGCTTGCTGGATTCTACAATGAGAGTCAAGATGAAAATGGCAGTATTATTGATTCGGCTTTAGCTGAAAAGATTGATGATGTCGAGATGTATTTTCAAGTACTTTGCGGTTTTGGTACAGACGAGTTTACTGAAGAGGCAGCCAGAAAGAATCTCCTTTCATCAATTGACAAGTTAGATATGATTGTTTCGGACAAGGGGCTTGGTCTTTCATCACAACGATAAATTTAACATTAAGGCTAATATCCGCTAATACTTCGACAATATATCCTATGTTCCCAATGGGTTGCTGTATCTGACGTCCAAAACAGGCGCAGGTCAACTTAATGAGGCTAACGAAAATCATGTATTCTTACAATTATGGATGGATAGTGTTTTTTATCGCTTGCTTTATTGTAGTTTGTATATTTTTAATTATAGCTATTCCCACATACCTAAAAAACAGGAAGGAAGTGGAGGAGCATATTCAATCTTCTATATCTGATGATGAAAAGACCATTCATAAACAAACATTGGGAGTTCATTATTTAGGGGGGCACCCACCCTTTGGTCCTTATTGCGAAAATGGTGATATGGTAATCACAGATAAAAGGATTTTTTTCTCTAACGTTGGCAATAAAAAAATCTTTAGTATTTCCTATGAAGACATGGTAGATATTTCTATGGAAACTAAAGAATCCTTGACAGTAACGCGTGTAATTCTTACCGGATTATTAGCACCTTTATGGAAGAAAAAAAGACCTTTTATATTAATTGGAATGAAGAATGATATTGGAAAAATAAGTAGCGTGGGTTTTGGCTTTTCTGAACCTGGCTTAGGATCTTCTTTTTGGCCTACGAGTCGTTGGTTTCAAGTTATTTCTGAGCAACGCTATGGCTTGCTTAAAAACAAAAAACAAGCCCAGGAAAAATAAAGGTGCGGAAAAAAGAAATGGCAATATTACCCGTGATATTGAAACCCTGCGGGTTTAAACGTGATGAGAACCTATCCTGCTTTCAGGCAATTAACCCACCTGATACTCCATTATTCAAGCTGAAATAATTGAGTTTGAAATAAAAAATAGGATTAAGTCCTGACAGTATTAAGACAGAGATGAACCGATTATATATTATAATCATTGCCATATTGTGCTTTATCGCTGTACCTGTAGCTATAGCTGGTGATATTATAAAACATTATGATGAGTATCATAAAATAAGCGGATATACAGTGATAGATGGCAACAGGCAGACCCATTATGACAGCTTGTGGAACCGCACCGAACATACCATATCTGAAGAAAACAAAAACACTCATTATGATATCGATCAGAACCGGATCGGACATACTGAATGGGACAAAGATGATACTGGGCACCATTATGACAAAAAGAATAGTCGAACCGGATATTCCAAGAAATCTAAAGACAAAGAGGTCATATTCGACAATTCCTGGAACCGGAAGGAATATAAAAAGTAAAATGGAGATGCTTCAGGAATCTTGGTGGTTCATGAGATGTTGTTGTAGTTAAAGCACCGGAAGTTTAGCCTTGGTTTATAAAAGGGAGAAGGATGGAATTGTGGGTGCTCCAGAAATAGTAATTCTTATAGTAATAGGTGTTTTGATTTTCGGCATAGTTTACATATTTAAAGGTGTAAGGAGAACTTCAAAAAAAGGAGTTAATAGACGAAGCTGTTTAGCTTGTGGATATGAAGGTGAAATGAAAACGTGGCTGTTGAACAACTCTGCTCCACAGTTCGTTGCCCTGCTTGGTTTACTGTTCTTCTTTATACCAGGACTGATATTTATCACTCTATCATGGGGTAAGTATAAATGTCCCCATTGTGGAGCGTTGGGAAAGAATCAGCCAATTAGCGATGTTATTAATTTTAAACAACAAGAACAAAAAAAATCAGCTACTAAAAAATGTCCCTATTGCGCTGAAAAGATTAAAGCTGAAGCTATAAAGTGTAAGCATTGTGGCTCTGATCTATCAAAATGATGGGGTATTTGCTAAAGGGATGGGGCGATAAGGACTGAAAATTAACGGCATTTAGAAAAACAAGGTTAATATTATGGAATTTTTCATTGTTGCCATTATTATGATAATTATAGCTGTTGTTATCGGACTTATAAATGGGAGCAAAAGAGGGGCTAAAATAAAAGCTGTATTTAAGTCCATTGGTTCTATCGAAGAAATACACTTACCTAAATACTTGGGTGGCTTTAAAAACGCTTCTGTTGAGCAGGATGATGTTTACTGCGCTATAACTGAATCAGATTTCGTGTTCCTTGCTAAATCAGACTTCGTGTCCCTTAATGCCTTTGGTTTCGAAACTGACAGGAAGTTTGGTAGTAAGGAAATTGGTAAAATCCCCAGAAATTCAATTAATGATATTATTTTAGAAGATAAATCTTTTGTTGCTCAAAGATTAACAGCCACAAGAATTTTAACTCTTGGAATATTTTCACTTGCGGCACCTAAAAAGCGAAAATATAAGGAATACTGTATTGTTTTCGATTGGGAAGATGAAAATTTTGTAAAACAGAACGTTGTTTTTGAATTTTCAGGTTATGGCGCGAATGAATCCTCCAGAAAAGCTTTTCAGTTTCTTAATAAGTATAAGAAACCAAAAATTCAGCGCTTAAAACCTGATGAAAAGAAATGTCCATATTGTGCTGAAATCATAAAAGTAGAAGCAAAAGTTTGTAAGCATTGTAGTAGAGATATTTAAATGCAAACTAATTTTTGGCATGGCATCCAAAAGATAAACCTTCCCCTATCCATGAGCAGAAATTTAGGATTCGATCTGATTTTTTTGAATTTTCCATGCTATTAACGCGATTATGCAATATATGGAAAATCTTCCACCTATTCTAACTGATAAGACGGACCGCTCGCTGCTGCTCGCTCGGCCTTCGGCCGTCCGTCCTATCGGCAATAATGAAAAAAGGAGTTACAAATGAAAATATTTACAGCAATCATAGAAAAATGTTCGGATACCGGGCTTTATGTTGGTTCTGTCCCTGGACTTCCGGGAGCACATTCGCAAGCAGAAACATTAGATGAATTAAACAAGAACTTAAAAGAGGTAATTGAAATGCTTCTTGAAGACGGAGAGCCAGAGTTTGAGGGTGAATTTGTTGGCACTCAAAACGTTATGGTGGCATAACCATGGGGACAGTACCGGTACTTAAACCTAATAAAGTTGTGTCTATGCTTGAGCGTCTCGGTTTTCTTGAAGTCCGGCAAAAAGGTTCTCACAAGCAATTTCGCCATCCAGATGGTAGGGGAACAACGGTGCCATTTCATACCGGCAGGGATATATCGCCTATTTTGCTAAAGAAAATCGTCAGGGACATCAGGCTGACTGTTGAAGAATTCTTGCAAAATCAGTAGAACTGCCAAATCGGGTGGCTGATAGTTTTTCTCCCTCAGCCACCACGGCACTCAGCATGAGGGTCAGAAAGAAAAGGAGGCAAGTATGCTCTTGATCCTTGCAATATATAACCGCTTTCTTCGGTATTGCTGAAAAGGCATAAAGGTCTTTAGCTGTTAATGTAGTTGAAAAAAATTTTAAAGCGCTGCCTTGCCCTGTCAAAGGCATTTGATGGAATTTTTGGTTTTGCAAGTTTGATTAGATCAGCGTCATCCTTTGAAAGTGCCTCTGCAAGCTGAATTTGAAAATCTGTCTTAATATCTTCAGTAATTTTATTTTCTGCAATTTCATGAGGCTTTATATTTCCTGAAGTTGCAGGCCCAAATGGCAGCCATTGCAGCTCTTTTTGGCTGAGATAATCGGCCAGCAGCTGCTCAAGGTAATTTATACAGCTTTTTTTGCTGATTTGATATGACCAGGTTTTAATATCCTCTTTATACGCGATGTGAAAGGTTATGCTGCTGTTTCCTATCCAATCCGAGGTTTCCTGACCTGCCATGCAGCACATGTAAAATAAAAGCGGCTGCAGAACATATTTATCCGGATCTTTTTTCGGCCTGTTTTCCGCTCCGGTCAATATCAGCGAATGCCATCCATTATCCTGGTCCTTCCACATCCACGGAATCTGGCCGTGAAGTTCAACTGTGCGGGAAATAATTTCATCTGCTGTATTTATACAGTTAATCGTCATTGCAAACGGCTTAAAATGCTTAATGAAAAGTCTGTCTGCCCGTGCATTGTAATCATCGAGCTGGTCTCCAATAATAACAGATCTGTACAGATTCTCTGCCGACTCCATCTGCTTTAGAACCAGCGACAGGGTAGCGCATCTTAAAGATACATCCTTTTCAAGCTCGCTTTTATCTATTAAAGCAAATAGCCCTTCCGGTGTTTTGCTTTGACGCTGAAAATTATCATAAACATTTTCAAAAAGATCTTCTGGTTTTTGTCTTCCCTCTCCTATGTTTTCAACAGAAAATATTGAATCCACCCACAAATTTAATGTCTCAACCTTTAAATTATAATCTATTGGAAATTCCGAATAAAAGGGTTCATCTTCCCTGACGGCGATTTCCTCTATGTCTTTTTCTTCATCAAAAATACCAAGATGCAGTTTCACGCTCTGGTTTACCGGATCCAGCAAATAACTTTTCAATTGTTTTAAAGTAATTTTTTCAGCAATTATGTCTTCATCTTCAGCAGCCTCGATCTCATGTTTAAAGTCAGGATAAAATGCCGCGGCATTGTTTAAGTCGTTTTTTAAGGCCTTTTCCTTAACCTTGTCCCATAAATTGTTTTCCCTGTAATACGCTATCCTGTCAGCCGTTGAATAGTTTACCATCACATCAAAGCGGTCGTTTATACTGTCTTTGTCAAGATACCTGTTACTGCTGCCCTTTAAAGGAATTTCCGCAACCTGAAACAACTGTGCGTCCAACAAGATTTTACTCTCAACATACCTGCGTAATTGATTGACCACCGAGCATGGCTGAAGGATGCGGTCTTTTTGCAGGTCCTTTGAAATATAGCTGATATACAGCTTGTCACGTGTAGAAAGCAGCATTTCAAGGAAGATATAACAGTTGCGTTCCGGCAGGCTGATATCGCCTATCCGCCTTTTAAGCAGCCTGAGATCCAGTGATGAACTTTCCGCTTTCCCGGGGAATGAGCCTTCTTCCATTCCCAATATATAAACTATCTTAAAAGGTATGGGGCGCATCGGCTGCATCGCGGAGATTGTGACCCCGCCGGTCAAATAATCGCCACAACCTCCTGATATTGAGCTTAAGCTGGATTTAATAAATTCTTTAATCACCTCTATACCAAGCCTTGAGTCTTTATCATCTTCACTGACAGCGTCATAAAATTGCAGGTTGTCCAGCGCATTAATAAGAGAATGTTTAACCTTTGTTTCTCCTGCAAGGTCCGAAGGTATATCCAGCAGTTCATCACATGCTTCTACAAACCGGCTCTTCCACTCCTTCCCTGACAGCATGACATTATTCAAGTCAAGGGCAACATTATGCAGCTTTTCAATTACAACGCAGAATTTTTCCATTAGATCAACATTGCCTGAGTTTAAATCAAAATACGGAACAATGTCCTGAAAGTGTTTAAAGCTGTCTGAAACATCTCTTTCCGATTCCGCGGGATTTGACATAATCCTTGACAGGCGCAGTCTCTGGAGCCCCTGTTTCCAAGTATAATAAGGGCTTTCACAATAACCTTTTTTCTTTTTTGAAATTTGGTCAAAGTCATGAAATATGTTTAATTCCTGAGCCCAGCATGCCCATATCCTTATTTCCTCAAGCCCTATCTTCCACTTGCTCATGAAACAGGGATTTAAAATCAGATCAAAAACCTCTTTGCGTGAAAATCTGCCTGTGGCAAAATTAAAAATAGACAAAACCCCGCGGCCGAATATGCTTTCTATCTCAGCATGTGAATCAACAAGATTATATGAGATAGATTTTGGAGATCGATTAAAAACAGAGTCAAAAACAAACTTATATTTTGATATATCCGGCACAAGGATTGCGATATCGGTTAGCTGCAACCCGTTATCCTGCTCAAGATTATATAAGATGCTGTTATATACTGTCTCAACTTCCCTGTATATGCCGGGGCATGCGACAATTTGCAAAGACCTGTCCTGCTTTAGCCCGGCTTTTTCAGAAGGAAGGGTCAAAATATCGCTTTGGATTCTCTGTAGCACCGTTGCAGGGGCTTTTTCTTTTGCAAAGCAGGCATTAAAATCATAATCTGTCAGCTCACATAAAAGCCGGATGCTTTCCCGCCCTGGTTTTCCCCATAAGGATAAAAGCTCATTATCATCCCGGCCTGAATCATCATGGCCTGACAGCTCCCCCTGATGCAGCTCTGCACGGGTAATTCGAAGTTTTTTTACCCCTTTTCTTTCAATCCATCTTTTTTCCTGGGGTGTTTTGATATCTTCCCAGAACTCACGGGATGGATTAAAAGCATATATAAATATCTCATAATAGCTGCTCAGACGTCCGATAAGCTGCAGATGAAAAGGAGAAATCTGGGACAGTCCGAAAAAATGCACAAAATCTTTTGCATTGCCGGCAACTGCCTTTTCTTTACTTTCCCCAACAAGAAGCCTGTCTGCATATTCCATCATTGAAAGATAGAGGATGTGGGAATTATGGAAAAGTTTATTCCGCAATTCATCTGCCAGCAAATATAACTTTTGCTGGCACAGTTCCATACCTTGGGGCAACATCTTGTTTTCACGCCATTTCTGAATCATATCCCAGCGATGAAATTCATATTCCTGAAACAGACCGGCGAATTTTTCTGAAAGCTGCCAGAGCCTTGCGGCATAATCCGGCCTTTTAATATTATCAGGATTGAGGAGATAATGGTTTATCGGTTTGAACTCAATTTTGTTTTCATCGAGGTTTTGCAGTGCATAAAGCAGCAGCATCTGCAAACAGTCTTTATCAAGTAGCTTTGGTAGCTTTGGATTTACTTTTTCATCATCCAGATTGGCCAACAAACACCACAGACCTGTCTCTAAAAACTGAAAATCCATATTCATGCAAACAGACCGTTTTCGCGCCAGCATAACCTGCAGCCACTTTACAAGATTGGCATTGGGGGCAATTACAAACGGGGCTTTAAACATGTTTTCCTTGCGCCTGTTTTCCAGATCAACTATTGCCGCAAATTGATCTGCCAGTTTATCCAAAC
>DATKWZ010000003.1 GCA_035529315.1 Anaerolineae bacterium | reverse complement strand
CCCATAAAGCTCGGCAAGGTCAGCATCCAACATCACCTTCATTCCACGGATCAGATGTATTTTACCGGTAATAGCTTCTATTGTTACAATATCAGACATAATAAATCCTTGTTTTGTCCATAGCTTCATGTCAAGATTTGTAAAGCAAAAAGCCCCATCCTTCATATAACTGAAGAAATGGGGCTTTATTTTTTTGTAATACTATGGTTGGTCACCTGATCCTCCTGTTTGAGGTTCAAAAAACAGACCGAAATTAATTTGAAACATTATATGTCAAATGAATATACAAGTCAACCTTAATTTCTTATCTTTTCGATGAGTTATCAGTATTCTTTGATTAAAAAGCGTGCGGGTATTTATTAACCGACTGATTTATGTTATTGATTTATCTTAGGGCAACCTAACAGCTTAATAAAATGTTAGGATTATCTCCCGATTAGTTGTAGTTGATTAACGCAAAACAAGTGGGTTATCTCCAACTAAATTGGAGAAAAACCCTTTTTATAAAACTAATATTAAAAGGATATTATGAGAACTGCATTTTATATCTCCGATAGCACCGCCATAACCGCCGAGGCGTTTGGCAACGCCCTGCTTTCGTTATTCCCGGAAGAGTTTAATCATGTCACCATTCCATTTGTCGAAACCGTTAAAAAAGCACAGCAGATCAACAAACAAATTGAAAAAAGTTTTCAAGACAGCGGGATGCGTCCTTTAGTGTTTCACACCATACTAAATGCTCAAGTAAAAGAAATTATTTCTTCAGGCGCAGGCATAAGTTACAACTTTCTGGACCAGTTTGTTGCTCCGCTTGAAAAAGTGCTTGGTGTCAGGGCTAAGCCGGAAAAACATCGTACTCATAGTATTCACGAACAAACCTATGCCATTCGAATCCAGGCCGTTAACTTTGCCATGGCCAACGATGATGGCGTCAATCTTAAGAACTATGGTGAAGCCGATATTATTCTAATCGGCGTGTCCCGTTCGGGTAAAACGCCAACCAGTTTATATCTGGCGCTACAATACGGTATTAAGACTGCTAATTACCCATTCACAGAAGACGATATGGTCGATGTGCTGAAATTGCCGAATGCATTGCGTGCATACAAGGAAAAGCTGTTTGGTTTGACTATAGACGCGAAACTACTGCATCAAATCCGCTCCGAACGGCGAGCAAACAGCCGTTATGCTTCGCTTAAGCAATGTCAAATGGAACTCAAAGAAACAGAAAACCTGTATAGAAGAGAAAAGATTCCATTTATTAACAGCACGCGGTTTTCGATTGAAGAGATTTCCACCAAGATCCTGGCGGAAACCGGATTACAGCGACGTAAATATTAATACGGTTTAAAACAGGCCCGACTTTATAAATTCGCGGTTTAAGCGAGCGATATTTGTTATTGAAATCTCTTTTGGGCATTCTGCTTCACATTCTTTATGATTTGAGCAGTTTCCAAAATATAGCCTGTCCATCTCATTAATCATAGCCTGAACACGCATTGCTGCTTCAGGTTTTCCCTGGGGCAGCAATGCAAGATGAGAAATCCTGGCCCCGACAAAGAGCATTGCAGATGCATTCGGGCATGCGGCAACGCATGCGCCGCATCCTATGCATGCAGCCGCATCCATTGCTGTTTCAGCTGTTTCCTGGGGAATAGGGATGGTGTTTGCATCCGGAGCTTTGCCCGCGTTTACGGAAATATAGCCGCCTGCCTGAATGATTTTGTCCAGAGGGCTGCGATCCACAACCAGGTCTTTGATTATTTTAAATGCCCTTGATCGCCACGGCTCAATTACAATGGTATCTCCGTCTGCAAAATGCCTCATGTGGAGCTGGCAAAGTGTTGTGCCTTTTTCCGGCCCATGGGCACGGCCGTTTATCATAGCTCCGCACATCCCGCATATTCCTTCCCTGCAGTCATGGTCAAATGCAACCGGGTCTTTCCCTTCAAGCGTAAGTCGTTCGTTTATGACATCGATCATCTCAAGAAACGACATGTCTGTTGATATATTATTCGCATGACATGTTTCAAGGTTGCCCTTATTATTCAGCCTGTTTTGCCGCCAGATTTTTAATGTTAGATTTATGTTTTTTTTATCTGTTGTTGATGTCACTTATAGCTCCTTTGACTTAACTCTACATTCTCAAAGGCAAGAGGTTCCCTGTGAAATACCGGTTCTTTATTATCCCCTGCAAATTCCCATGCAGCAACATGGCAGAAGTCTTTATCATTACGTTTTGCCTCGTTTTCTTCTGTTTGGTATGCTTCGTTGAAGTGGCTCCCGCATGATTCTTTACGCGCCAGCGCATCAATTACCATCAGCTCTCCTAATTCAAGAAAATCCGCGGCGCGGCCGGCTCGCTCCAAACTCTGATTAAATTCTTTGCCTGATCCCGGGATAATAACATTTTTCCAGAATTCTTCTCTTAGTTCGCTGATCAGGTTTTGCGCTCTTAACAATTGCTCATTATTTCTTAACATACCGCAGTGTTCCCACAAAATCGAGCCCAGTTCTTTATGAAAATCATCAACAGTGCGCTTTCCCTTTATTGACAGGAGCCTGTTTATACGTGATTCAGATTTTTTTGCAGCATCTTTGAATTCAGGGTGGTCGACTGTTACTTTCTGCATGCTGGTTCCTGCGAGATATCCGCCTATTGTGTAAGGCAATATGAAATATCCATCAGCCAGCCCCTGCATCAGGGCGCTTGCTCCAAGGCGGTTTGCTCCATGATCCGAAAAGTTGGCTTCGCCCACTACAAAAAGACCGGGAACAGTAGACATCAGGTTGTAATCAACCCATAATCCGCCCATAGTGTAGTGAACAGCGGGATAGATCATCATGGGATTTTCATAAGGATTATCGCCTGTAATTTTTTCGTACATCTGAAAAAGATTGCCGTATTTTTTTATAATAACATCCTTGCCGTCCCTTTTAATTGCATCATCAAAGTCAAGATATACGGCAAGCCCTGTTTTACCAACCCCCTTGCCCATGTCGCATTGCATTTTAGCGTTGCGTGAGGCCACATCTCGTGGAACAAGGTTGCCGAAAGCAGGATACCTGTTTTCAAGATAATAATCCCTTTCCGATTCCGGGATTTGATCCGGAGAGCGTTTGTCTCCAGAGTTTTTAGGGACCCATACGCGGCCGTCGTTTCTCAGGCTTTCACTCATAAGTGTAAGCTTGGATTGACAGGCTCCGTGCACAGGTATGCATGTGGGATGAATTTGCGTAAAGCACGGGTTGGCAAAAAAGGCACCTTTTTTATAAGCTCTGAAAGCAGCGGTAACATTAGCTGTCATGGCATTTGTTGAAAGAAAAAAAACATTGCCGTATCCGCCTGAAGCCAAAACAACAGCATCCGCGGCATGAGTTTCGATTTTACCGGTGATCAGATTTCTTGCAACAACCCCTCTTGCCTTATTGTTTACCAATACAAGATCCAATATTTCCCGGCGGGGAAACATTTTGATTTTGCCTTCTGCAACTTGGCGCATTAATGCTCCGTATGCTCCAAGGAGAAGCTGCTGGCCTGTCTGGCCGCGTGAGTAGAAGGTTCTGGATACCTGCGCTCCGCCAAAAGAGCGATTTGCAAGCAGACCTGCATAGTCGCGCGCGAAAGGCACTCCTTGAGCAACACAATGATCAATAATATTATTGCTTGTCTGGGCAAGACGGTAAACATTGGCTTCTCTTGATCGGAAGTCGCCCCCCTTTATAGTGTCATAAAACAGGCGCCATATACTATCGCCGTCATTTGAATAATTTTTGGCAGCGTTAATTCCACCCTGGGCTGATATGCTATGGGCGCGGCGAGGGCTATCCTGCAAGCAAAAACTTTTTATGTTATAGCCAAGTTCGGCAAGTGTGGCAGATGCGGAAGCTCCGGCAAGGCCGGTCCCAACCACAATAATATCAAGCTTTTTTTTATTTGCAGGGCTGACAAGCTTCAGCTCGAAACAATGCTTATCCCATTTCTCTGTCAGCGGGCCTCCGGGAATTTTTGCGTCAAGTCGCATGGTTATCCTCTTTTCCTTAGATATGCCTGCTTATGAAATAAACGAAACATAGACCGGGAGAAAACCAAATCCCACACCGAAAATCAGACTGATTACAATGCCGGCTATTTTTATAATGGGCGTGTATTTAGGATGATTAATACCTGTGGTTTGGAATAAACTCCAAAAAGCGTGGCTCGTATGGATCGCCAAAACAATCATTACAGCAATGTATATGACGATATATAAAGGGCTTGTAAAGGCTTTGGCCACAATTTGAAAAATAGTGGTGCCTGTTTTATCCACAAAATGAAAGTTAATAAGGTGAAAAATGACAAATGCAAGAATAATAAAGCCGCTGTACGGCATGGTTGCCGAGCCTAAACTGCGTCCGCCCGCGCTTTTATAAACCTTGTATTTAATCGGTCTGGCGAGAGTGTTTTGATAAAACAGGACAGATCCAATTAAAACATGCATAATGATCAAAAACAAAAGTCCAAGTTCTACTATGGTTATAATTGGTCCAAAGGTATGAAGCCGTTCGGCATAAGAGTTGAAGGCGTTTTTGCCGCCGTAAAGAGTAAGGTTGCCGGCAAGATGTGCCATAAGAAAGCAGATAAAGCCCAGCCCTGTTACAGCCATTATCAGCTTTTTGCCGATGGAAGTTTTAAATGTGTTTATAAACCAGCTCATATTTTTCAAGTAAAGCTAAGACCGGCCTGAAAAAGCGGTGAGCTTTTTCAGGCCGGTCTTGAGCAGCTTGTTAGACAAAATTTTATATGATCATAGTTATATGTGTTGAACCGCAATAGCGAGCGAATCTAAAAACGGCTAACTTCCTTACGGTCGAGGATTCCCTGTAACTTGTCTTCAGTTTAGATGGCTAGAAGCTACGGTTACCCTTTTGTCCTTATCTGCCGCCACCTTGTCCGCCTCTGCCACCACCTTGTCCCCCTCTACCGCCAGCGCCTTGTCCGCCTCTGCCACCGCCTCCGTAACCGCCTCTGCCGCCGGCGCCTTGTCCGCCTCTGCCACCAGCGCCTTGTCCGCCTCTGCCACCGCCTCCGTAACCGCCTCTGCCGCCGCCGCTACTTTCGGTACGAGGACGAGCCTCATTCACGTTAAGAGCTCTTCCTTTTAGCTCTTTGCCGTTTAGGCCCTCGATTGCAGACTGCCCTTCAGCTTTAGAGGCCATCTCCACGAATCCAAATCCTTTTGATTGACCACTATACTTGTCTTTTATAATGGTGGCGGATTCAACCTGCCCGAATTCTTCTAAAGCCAGCCGCAAGTCCTCTTCGGTAACCTCGTACGATAAATTTCCCACATAGATCTTCATTCTAATCTCCTTTTGTAATAAATTATAAATTTTCACATCGCGTTGTAGAATAGTTCAGACTGCACATTTTGTTAAGATAAGGCATATATCCAAATATAGAATATTTTTAAATTAACCGGCAGAATTAATGAGGTATGCTCATAAAACTAAAAAATTATGGCAGAAATCACAAGAAACGTAAAGAATATATTAAGCAAAGCACACTTTTACTGGTTAGAGTGGATATAAGCAAGGCAAAACATGATGCCTGTATAGGAACTTTGGAAGGTGTCAGGTCCAGGATCTGGTTAAGGAATGCGCTCGCCATTGCAGTTCAAAACTTTAACGCTACACGCACGCTATGCAGCCTTAAGCTTGCGCCCTTTACGGCGGGGTGCTCCGGTATGTTTGGCAGGATTTGTGCCGTTATTACCCTGGGCAATCTCAATGGAAACTGTTTTGCCATTGATTTTAACATGCTGGAAAGCGTTAAGTATTTGTGGGATAAATCTGCTGTCTGCTTCAAGCAGAGCCGTGTTCCGCATAATTTCAATCTTTCCGACTTTAATGTGCTTAACACCAGGAACACTATTGATCTTCCCAATCAGACCCTGTGCCATAATCCCGTTACGCCTGCCGACATTAAGAAAAAAACGGGTAAACTTCTGTGTTCGGTTTGAATTATTAGCAGGCTTCACACCCTGTCGTTCTCTTGTACCGTGCTGCTTTTTCGCCTCACAACTTACATTGAGATCAGGAGCATTTTTGTAATATTCCAAGAACTGATTAAACTCTAAAGAAACAAATCTCTTGATAAGCTCTTCGCGATCCATGGATCCAAGCTTTTCTGAAATTTCCGCGTACAGTGGATCAATCTGGTCGTGGTCCACCTCAACTTTCGTGATAACATCAACCAGTCTAACCAGCTGCTTTTTACAAATCTCCACTCCTGAAGGAATACGGCACTGCTTAAACTTCTTTTTGATTTTCTGCTCAATCTCCCTGATCTTAAATTGTTCCTTCATATTAATGATAGCAATCGATGTTCCAGTACGTCCAGCCCGGCCGGTACGACCGCTTCTATGGGTATAACCCCCAAGGTCGTCAGGAAGATTGTAATTGATCACATGGGTCAGATCATTAACATCCAGGCCACGAGCAGCAACATCGGTTGCCACAAGTATTTTCAGATTCTTGCAGCGGAATTTCTTCATTACTTGATCGCGCTGGGCCTGGGACAAATCTCCATGCAAAGCATCGGCGTTGTACCCGTCCTGAATCAATTTGCTGGCTATTTCATGGGTCTCCTTCCGGGTACGACAAAAAATAATTGAATAATTATTGGGGCAATTGTCTACGATTCGCTTCAAGGCAAGATAGCGATTTTTGGCATGAACCATGTAATACTCATGGCGCACATTTTCGGCGCCTGCATTGCGCTTACCGATTATGACCTCAACAGGATCAGACATATATTTGCCGGCTATAGCTGCAACCTCTTTTGACATCGTTGCCGAAAACAACAATGTGTTTTTTTCTAAGGGTGTCTTGGCCAGTATGGCGTTTAATTCATCCTGAAAACCCATTTGCAGCATTTCATCAGCTTCATCAAACACAACATAACGCACACCAGAGATGTTAACCTTGCCGCGATTGATTAAGTCATTTAAGCGGCCTGGGGTTGCAACAATAATCTGGATACCTTTACGCAGGGCTTTAATCTGCTCGTCCATACTTGCGCCACCATAAACTGCTAATATTCTTAAGCCCTCAACATACCGGGAAAAGGCTTCCAAATCTCTGGCTACTTGCACGCAAAGCTCTCGCGTAGGACACAGAACCAGCCCTTGAGTTTGCCTGTTTTTTATGTCTGTCAGCTGAATCAATGGAACGCCAAAAGCTGCTGTTTTGCCTGTTCCGGTTTGTGCCAGGCTTATCAGATCTACTTGTCGTTCCAGCATTAATGGAATGACCTGTGCCTGAACCGGGGTTGGTTCTTGAAATCCTAAGGATGATAGCCCCTTAAGGATATCGTTGCTAATGCCAATCTCTGCAAATGTATTCATAATATTTGTTCTTTCGAGTTAATCTGCGGCCCTCTCTCAGAGCCGGTTAATAAATGAGAATATTATCCTGAAACTACAAAAGCCGCGCAATCCCATATAAGAAGATTGCGCGGCTTGATACAGCAGTCTCTCATGACAAAACAGACAATACTCTACTATAAATAATTTATTTTACGCCATATCCACAACAAAGCAAGATCTTTTTTGCCGAACCACCTAATAACGTAAAATATTTTTCGCACATTTGAGTTGTTATAAAATTGCTTGATAAAAAGCATTATACGGATAATAGTAAACAGCTGGTTTGACGGCTTCATAAAAGGCATGATAAAAACCATGTAACAACTTGTAAATACTGGATTTTCGCTGGAGCTTATCCCGCGCTTGATGCAAGGCGGGAATAACACACATAGCTGGAATGCTAAAAACAGATGCATAAAGTAATATTCAAAAAAGCTGCATATGATTATGAAACCTTAAAGCCGATACTTTTTGAGATGATCGACTCCATAGGTGGAGATTGTATTAAAAAACAGGACAGGGTTCTGATTAAGCCGAATCTTCTTTTACCGGCCAAACCTGAAAAAGCGATCCTTAC